>NZ_PGVC01000068.1:0-35544 GCF_002860225.1 Bacillus sp. V33-4 | reverse complement strand
GACACTTACTCGGGTTGGACTTTCACCAACTAGCAATTAACGGCTTGCTGGGCACGCGCAAAACAAAAGACCGCTATGCGGTCTCTCCTGTTTCATAAATATTTCCGGTGAATCGCTTTACCGTCGTAAGTAAATATCATCGATTTTCCTTCGACGACCGTTTCAAGATGAACGCTTCTCCCCCACAGCTGATAAACATACGGAAGAACTTTTTCGAGATATTTAACGTCAAGTTCAATTCCTTCAAACCAGTGTTTTACGTAAAGTTCGCCATTTTTTAAGTAATCGCCGTCATTTATCGTCAGATATGGAAACCCGCCGTTTACCCGCATATTGACTAGCTGGTCGCGTACTTGCTCCCATGATTTATCAACAATTTTGTAATCCTTCCCTTGCTTTTGGAACAAATACATATCCTCTCTCATGACGAGATCCTTCGTTAAATAATTCCTCAGGAATGAAATATCCGATTCAACCTCGCGGACCTCAAACATTTTTTCCCGGCCTGATCCCGGGCTTACTCCACGTTCCATCATCTCGTCTGTCGGACTGTTGAAACGCTCCTCGATATCCTCAAAAATTTTTAAACCGAGGTAATATGGATTGATGTTCGTTCTTGATGGCTGGACAACACCGGCGTTCAGCTTCGCAAACTCGATCGATTCTCCGCTCGTCAAATCCATTTCGCGCAGGATCCGCTGGTGCCAGTATGAAGCCCAGCCTTCGTTCATGATTTTCGTTTCAAGCTGCGGCCAGAAATAAAGCATTTCTTCACGCATCATCGTTAAAATATCGCGCTGCCAATCAGAAAGCTCGCGGCTGTAAGATTCGATAAACAACAGCAAATCCTTTTCCGGCCGGGGCGGCACTTTCTTTTTTTGCTTCTTTTTCTCAGGAGCCGGCTTGTTTCTTCCATCAAGGTGCCATAGATCATCGTATGGAGATGTGGATTGCTTCTCTTCTTCCTCATCTTCGTTCATCCAGGAAAGCTTTGGTCGCATTAGTGAGGGGTCAATATGTTCTTCAATCGCAAGAACCGCATCAAGAAACTGTTCCACTTCCTGCTTGCCATGTGCAATTTCGTAGCGGCGAATCCGCTCTGCGGTCGCAGCCATGCTTTCAACCATATCCCGTTTCGTATTCTGAAAGCGCATATTATTTTTGAAAAAATCACAGTGGGCAAGAACATGGGCGACAATCAATTTATTCTGGATCAGCGAATTGGAATCGAGCAGAAATGCATAGCACGGGTTCGAATTGATGACAAGCTCATAAATTTTTGACAATCCAAGATCATAGTGAACCTTCATTTTATAAAATTGCTTCCCAAAGCTCCAGTGGGAAAATCGTGTCGGCATTCCGTAGGCGCCAAATGTATATATAATCTCTGAAGGGCAAATTTCATAACGCATCGGATAAAAATCAAGGCCAAACCCTTTTGCAATTTCTGTTATTTCATCAATCGCATACTCGAGTGCCTTTTGATCATCTGCTTTCATCGGTGACTCCCCCTTTCCGTCTTACCACAATGTATGAGGAACCGAACGGAATGAGAAGTTTTAGAGCAAGATTTTATCCGTGAAAAATACTGTGTCAATCATGGATATAAATAGGGCCCCCTTATATTACGGGCCCTAAAATGATCTTTCTTCTTCAACACTTAAATTCAACAATTTTTTGTTTTGAAGATTATGGGCGACGTTTACTACAAGATTTTTTGGCTTTCCTTGTTCGGTTACTTGAAAACGAAACGAATCTGAGACATCTGTAGCTGAAATCCTTTTACGGCCAAGATATTGGTAATCCTTCAGCTCTGCACCTGGATAATCTTCCTTTATAACAGCAGTGGCGATCCTCCCATATTTTTCATAATCGGGCTGTTGCTGTGCATCTGTATGGAACGGGCCAAAGGCAAATAGCAGACATGTAAACATCGCAATTAACAGTGACTTTTTCATTTCAACCTCCACTTTTTTTCTTATCATTTCACGCGTAGAGGATTTTTATGTACTGCGTATTTATCTGCTGTATCCGCATATGTATAAAGTTTTATTCATCCCAGATAAAGTCAGGCAGGCACAGCAAGCACTCCAACATTTACAGCGAAATAAAAACCTGCTTTTCCGCAAACTAATTTCAACTCCTGAAAAAGAGGAGGAACTGGAAATGAAGAAAGTCGACTATGACAGGGCGTTGTACTACACACACCGATCAGAATGGGATAATTTGTTAATACTAATGGTTCGCACAAACGATCATTTTTTATCAAAAAAAATTGAACACTTCCTGCATGCCTACAACTTCGAGCGGGATTATACAGTGATTGAAAGTACGCTTTACACTTTACTACGTTACATCGACCATGCTAATGGGACAGCCGAAAAAGACGTCACCGAAACACCGATGTACAACTTTTCATAACAGGAAAATATCCACCAATGAAATAACACGGCCGTTTTTGCGGCCGTGTTATTATTCCCGATGGTTTAATTATTATTTAGGCTGGATTTTTTCAAAAAATTAAAGAGAATCCATAATTCGTTCAACCAGCTTCATGAATTCTTTCTCGAGCACAGCAAGCTTTTCTTTGCTTTCAGCGAGGCCGGTGCCGTTTACGCCGAAATAAAATTTAATCTTTGGCTCTGTTCCGGATGGGCGCAGGCAGACCCAGGAACCGTCTTCAAGAAAGTACTTCAGGACATTGGAGCTTGGCAAATTAATCTTTTCTTCGGAGCCTGCCTCTTTGCGAACCCCTGTCAAATAATCTTCGACCGCGGCTACCTTCACATCACCGAATCGTTCAGGTGTAATTGCACGGAAAGAGGCCAAAGTTTGATTGATTTTTTCTGCACCGTCTTTACCTTTTAACGTTAAAGAGCGCAGGCCTTCCTGATAAAATCCGTATTTTTCATAAATAGCATTTAGCGCCTCATAAACTGACATTCCTTGCTTTTTGTAGAAGGCACAAACCTCGGCTGCCATGATTGATGCCTGGACCGCATCCTTGTCGCGGGCGAAGTCACCGATTAAATATCCATAGCTTTCCTCATAACCAAATAAAAATTTGTATTCACCGCTTTTTTCATACTCGTTAATTTTTTCTGCGATAAATTTAAAGCCTGTCAGCACATCGATCGTTTCAAGGCCAAATGAAGCGGCAATCTTACGGCCGAGCTCTGACGTAACGATCGTCTTCAGAACCACTCCGTTTTCCGGAAGGGTCCCCTTCGCTTGTTTCTGCGAGAGAATATAGTCAAGGAGCAGCGCACCAGTCTGGTTGCCGGTTAAACCTATATATTCTCCCTGTTCATCCTTCACAGCGATTCCAAGGCGGTCTGCATCTGGGTCTGTCGCAATCAGCAAATCAGCGTCAACTTTACGTCCGTCCCTGATCGCCAGTTCAAAAGCGGCGTGCTCTTCCGGGTTTGGACTTTTGACGGTCGAAAATTCCGGATCAGGCAATTCTTGTTCCGCTACGACATGAACCAATTTATAATCCAACGCCTTTAAGGCCGCACGAACGGGTTTATTCGCCGTACCGTGCAACGGTGTGAATACAACGCTTACATCAGTTTCCAATGCGATGTTCCGGTTTTCTGATATGGTGATCAAGTTCTGTAAATATGCCTGGTCAACCTCATCACCGATCATTTTAATAAGGCCGCTTGCGAGCAATGTTTCCTCGCTGTCGACCTCGATAAACAGCTCATCCTCAATTTCGTTTACTTTGGCGATGACATTATCCGCACTTTCCGGGGGCAACTGGCCGCCGTCAGGACCGTACACCTTATAACCGTTATATTCCGGCGGATTATGGCTTGCCGTTATCACAATTCCGGAAAACGCATTTAAAAAGCGGACTGCAAACGATAACTCGGGTGTTGGTCGTAATTCCTTAAATACATACGTCTGAATCCCTCTTGATGCCAGCGTTTTAGCCGACTCCATTGCGAACTCCCAGGATTTATGCCGCGAATCATAGGCAATCGCCACGCCGCGTTTTTTCGCTTCGAGTCCATTTGATTCTATGTAGGCCGCAAGCCCGGCTGAAGCCTTTCTCACTGTATAAATGTTCATGCGGTTTGTTCCGGCTCCAAGTTCACCGCGCATACCGCCTGTGCCAAACTCCAGATCCTTATAAAAAGCATCCTCGAGATCTTTTTCATCCATATTGTCTAATTGTTCACTTAAACTGCTGTCCATCCCGGCAAAATCAAGCCATTGTGCTGCCTTTTGTTTCCAGTTCATAAGGTCCTCCTCTTCATATGCCTCTTTAATTTTTCGCTGTTTATGTAGGGAATCCTGCAAAAAACAAACGCCTAATTATGACAATTCTCTTTCTTATTGGCCACAAAAGGAAAAGTTCACGCCGAACCCTTGCGGACGAGCCGAACTCCCTCTCCATTATAGTTTATTTTTTATATTGGATTTTGTAAATATCATGCGCCTGTCTTTTAATTGGCGAATCGTTCCATCCTGTCTGCTTCCCCCACTAAAATTTTCTCTTCATATCCATTTCATCAGTCTGTATTTTTCAAAAATGTAAAATTTACACGCACCATTTGAAGCCATTCTGTTTTACAATGAATTTAGGAAAACTTATAATTTCTTATGACATTCTTTTTGAGGAGATTCATATGGAGGAGAATAAAAAGGATTACCGTGATACATATTTATTTATTTCCTGGGCCGCTTCGGTCATCGCGATGTTCGGGAGCCTTTATTTTTCAGAAATTCGACAATATGAACCATGCGTTCTCTGCTGGTACCAAAGAATTCTTATGTACCCGCTCACGATTATTTTAGCTATTGCGGTTGTGAAAAAGGATTATAAAATCGCTCTGTATTCCATGGTTATGTCCGGTGTGGGCGCCTCTATTTCGCTCTACCACTATTCGATCCAAAAAATTCCGTTTATGACAGACAGCGCTGTCTCATGCGGCAGAATACCTTGCACCGGCCAGTATATAAATTGGCTTGGATTCATTACGATCCCATTTTTAGCATTAACTGCGTTTGCGATTATTTTTGTACTAAGCTTATTGATGTGGAAGAAGAACAGGAGGCAGCATAAGTGAAAAAAGTAGTTGTATTTTTAGTGATTATAATTGCACTTTTCGGAGCGATTTGGTTTTTAAATTATATGCAGCAAAATGAGAAAGTCGAAGACAATCCGTATGGAAAAAGCTCACTGCATCCGGAGACAGCCAGTCAGCTTGATGATCCGAACTACCAGAATTTAATATTGCCTGAAGCGCTTGAGGACAAGCTTGCCAACAAAGAAGATGTGACTGTCTACTTTTACAGTCCGACATGTTCCCATTGCAAACGGACGACTCCGATTGTTGCACCGTTAGCAGAAGAAATGGGCATCGACTTGGTCCAGTTTAATCTGCTTGAATTTGAGGATGGCTGGAATGATTATAATATTACTGAGACTCCTACAATCGTCCAATACAAGGGCGGGGAAGAAACGGCCAGAATCACCGGTTTCCATGAAGAACCTGAATTTGAAGCCTGGTTTAATGAAAATACAAAATAAGATTTGGTCGATAATATAAAAAAACGCCTGCTCAGCAGGCGTTTGGCGTTTTCATTCGCATATTAAATTAACAGTTCATTGGCAGCTTTCGAATATATGCTAAAAACATTGTTCTTCAAACTTTTTGCCTCGAAAAACTGCCCGTATGTTAATGGAAAGTAGAGGCTGAATTCATTTAAAATTCGTGCATTTCTGCAGAACAAAGTTTGATGATTTTCTTCCTGAACAGATAATTCCAGAATTGAGATTAATGTCTGGAGGCAAACGATGACCCGGTAAGCTTCTTTAAGTGTACCAAAGTACTCAAAATGCCTTGCTGTAGTATGTAAAATCTTTGAGCGCTCGAAATCTCTTATATCTTCATCAGAAAAATAAAGGGGAAATACGCTTGAATAGAAGTATGAAATAAGCTCCCTGATTTTTTCTTCCTGTCCAAGAGTCGATGCAAAAACTACCCTCACTGCTAGCCCACCTTTGTCATCCTTGTAATCACTTCGTAAAATATATGATTAGAATAACATACTATGTCTGGCACTTATGGTGGTAATTATACCCATGATATAGGTAAAAAAAGGAATAAGAATAAAATTAATTAATGCGTCTAAAATCCTATTTTGAATCGAAAATTAATTTTTCAAGGAGAATCTT
The DNA here is from genome assembly GCF_002860225.1 of Bacillus sp. V33-4. Lineage (NCBI taxonomy): Bacteria > Bacillati > Bacillota > Bacilli > Caryophanales > Bacillaceae > Bacillus > Bacillus sp. V33-4. Next base: position 29,354 of record NZ_PGVC01000068.1, on the reverse strand, counting down.
TAAATGTTACATACGACAAGCAGCGGAGATTGGTTTAAAATGACCATACCTCCTGAATGGGAAGATCGTACATTAGACGAGCTTATGCGGGTGCATTGGAAAGCTGGCAAGAAGCTGATCCATCAAATGAGGATGGAGAAAACCATTCTTATCAACGGCGAATCCCCAAATTGGAATTTACATTTGACAAAAGGAGATTTCTTACAGTTTAAACTTTTTCAGGAAGAAGATTTTGGATTTACCCCCACTTTTATTGATATTGTAGTGCTTTATGAGGATGAACATCTGCTTGTCATTAACAAGCCGGCGGGAATGGATACCCATCCAAATTCAGCACAAGAGAAAGACACGCTTGCAAATGCAGTTGCCTTCTACTTACAGTCAAAAGGCGAATTTCGAAAAATCCAGCATATTCACCGGCTTGACCGGGATACAACCGGAGCTGTTCTGTTTGCAAAGCACGCTCTGGCAGGTTCTATTTTGGACAGGATGCTCGAAGAACGAAAAATCAAAAGAACTTATCTTGCGCTGGCAGAGGGCATTATTCGACAAAAAAAGGGAGTCATCAACAAGCCAATCGGCCGCGACCGCCATCACCCTTCGCGCAGAAGGGTGTCTCCTGCAGGACAGCCAGCCGTTACAAAATTCAAAGTCCGTCAGATCTTACAGGATCGTCGCATGACCCTTGTTGAATGCCAGCTTGAAACGGGAAGAACCCATCAAATCCGTGTTCATTTCAGTGCGATTGGACATCCTCTTGCTGGTGATCAGCTCTATGGTGGCGATACCTTTTTTCAAAGACAAGCTCTTCATGCTGGAAAGCTTGCTTTTACGCATCCATTTACTGCTGAGGAAATCGTTTGTTTTGCGCCGTTTATTGATGAACCGCAGATTTTTAAAGGTATCGATATTTTTGAACTATAGAAAATCAAAAAGCTCCCCTCAAGTGGGAAGCTTTTTGAAAAGATTGTTAACTAGTCGCGGCTTTTTCTTAAGCTCTTCATGACGAGGCTTAATAAGAAAACCAAAATCACTGCTCCAATTAGTGCTGGGATAATCGCGAAATCAGCCATTCTTGGTCCCCAATCACCGAAGATGGCAGAACCGAGCCATGCACCGATGAATCCGGCGATAATATTACCAATCACTCCGCCAGGAACGTCTCTTCCGACGATCATACCTGCTATCCAACCAATTAAACCACCAATAATTAGTGCCCATAAAAATTCTAACATAATAACACTCCTTGTCTAAAATATTTTTATAAGTTATTTAACAGGGTCAAGCATTGTGGAAGGAGCAAATCCTTCTTCCCCTGACTCTGTTACAACCTTGACTCTAATAGCTTCTCTTTCTAGGATTTCCAGTTTCTCGTCTTTACTTACATAAATCAGCTTATTTTCTTTAAGAAGTTTTTCAACTTGCTCAGAATCGGCTTTTTCAATAAGCTGATACAGCTGATCATACGCTTCTGGAGTTACTGCTACATAAAGATGTTCCTGTGCTGTAGCGCGATCGCCCGGTTGGAGAACATTTTCCTCCACTTCACCTTCTGCAAGCTCAAAAGCTTGCTTCATCGTCTCCATCACCGCCAAAGCTTCCTGCTCTGCGTGTTCAGCAAACTCCTTTGTAGCCGCCCCGCCTTCCTCGGCAGCCTCTTCCGTGCTTTGTTCCAGTTCATCTGATGCATCCTGAATATCATTTTTCGTACTCTCGCTGCAGCTTACAAGCAGTAAACTCATTATAAAAGCGGTAAAAAAGTGTTTAGATCTTCCACTCATCTAAGCCCTCCCTTTCAATTTGTGATTACTGCTTGTTACACCTACATTACCACCTAATTTAAAAGCTAAAACCTCTGTAAGGAAAATTTAGCTGATGACAACCAAGACGATATTGATCAAAACAGGCCGGATAACACCGCGGATAATCTCATTCGAAGAATTTTCCAATGTAATTTTAAAAAATCAGTCCTTTCTTTAATATTTCTGTTTTGTTATAAAACGTTTCCTATTCCAACAAATCCCTGTATTAAACTTTCTAAAACTGCATTTTGCTCAAAAATAAAAAACCGATCGCGGGCAGAAAAAATTTCCTGATGATCGGTTTTATGTATTATTTGAGTGAATTTCATAAAAGCATTCTTTAACTGAAAAACGAACTGTTATTTATAATCAAGACAGTATTATTCGTTTCCTACGGCATACTCTTCTTAATTTAGACAACTTCATTCGTTTTTCGGTTTAGCTTGTTACATTGTGAAATTGACTCATTTAAAAATCAAAATTATCTGGGTCGGCGCCAAATCGTTCATTTTTGTTTAGTGAGTTTATCTTTTCTATGTCTTCATTGCTCAATTCAAAGTCAAAAATATCAGCGTTTTCCTGTAATCGAGCCGGGTTCACTGATTTAGGGATGACGATCACGCCGTTTTGCAAATGCCATCTGAGAATGACCTGGGCAGGTGATTTGCCATGCTTTTCAGCTATTTGGTTCAATACTGGCTCTTCCAGTACTCTTCCTCTTGCAATTGGTGACCATGCCTCCACTTTTATGTTTTTCTCCTGGCAAAAAGCGCGAAGCTCTTGCTGAGATAAGAGAGGATGCAATTCGATCTGGTTGACAGCAGGGACTTCTGTGCCGTTTTCAAGGATGTCTCTCAAGTGATCGATATTGAAGTTACTGACGCCAATTGCTTTTGCTTTTCCTTCCCGGTAAATTTTTTCTAACGCCCGCCATGTTTCCAAATATTTTCCCTTAACTGGCCAGTGGATCAAGTAGAGGTTCACATACTCAAGTCCAAGTTTTTCGAGGCTGTTCTCAAAAGCTTTCAACGTTGAATCATAGCCTTGTTGATCGTTCCAAACCTTGGTCGTTACAAAAATGTCCTGTCTCGGGATTCCACTCTCTTTTATGGCCTGGCCCACACCCGCTTCATTTTCATAAAAAGCTGCCGTATCAATGAGCCGGTAGCCTAATTCAAGAGCTGTTTTCACCGTATCGAAAGTTTGATTTCCTTCCTCCACTTTATAAACACCTAGTCCAAAAATCGGCATTTTCAAGCCATTATTCAAACTCACTGTGTCATGCATACTTGTTAACATGAAAAATCCCCCTCGTTTTAGGTCAGTTTTCTCCATCTCTACTTTAGCATAATTTGCAAAAAAAAAGAGCAACTGCATGCAACCAGCTGCCCAATTTATCGTTAACGGCCCATGCCGTAGTTATTTTCCTATTCCCCGCTGATCGTCTGGCTAAAACGTTGTTGGTTCATTCTAGTGAAAAAAACAAAGCTTTCAAGTCTGGTATAGAATGACGCCTTTACATTTCTTAAAGAATTTTTTTGACCGAAAATAATTTAACATCTTTGGTATCAAAAAAATGATAGGTATCTTCAGAATCAGTAAATTCGATTAATCCTGTGTTATCCTTTAATTGCTGGATCGCTTCTGCCTGATCCTCTGCTTCGATCACTCTTGCAACGGATAAATCACCTTCGAAATAATAGCTTAATTGAAATTTTTGCAATTGATTTAATCTCCTTTCTATCGCTGGCCAAATATTTGCCAACACTTAAGTTTTTGCCCGTCTATGGAGCCGGTTAAACATGAAAATGTTAGCAGTCAAAAACAAAAAGCCGGATTGCGCCGGCTTTTCCCATTAACTCATTTGCTGTAAAAATTCGCGGATTTTAAACATTGAAAAGGCATCATAACGAATCGTCTGCTCATGGAAGGCCATAAAGCTTGTAACATCATTTGGTATCACTACGCAGTGCAGGCCCGCTGTCACCGCGGCTAAAGAGCCGTTTACAGAATCCTCTACCGCCAGGGCTTCTTCTGCTTTAACATCTAATTCCTTGATCGCCTCCAAATACAAAGCAGGGTCTGGTTTAACCCTTAACACATCTTCCTTCGTTTTAATCGTTTCAAAATAGCCGTGAAGCTGGAATCTTTCCAAAAATCCTTCTACCCATTCCCGGTGTGAGCTCGAAGCAATCGCAAGCTTCAAGCCGAGGTCCCTGGCCTCTTCCATTACCTCATGGACGCCGTCCCGCAATAAAAGAACATCCTCGTAGCTGGTGAACTTTTCACTGACCTTCGCCGTTAGTTCCTCACGCTCCACTGGGTTTGCCGATTGGCTGTTAATATATTCGTAAAGAAGCTCGTCCGTCGTGCCAATAACTTTGGCAAACTGCTCAAGCGGCAGCGTAACGCCGTAATCTGCTTCGAGCACTTCTTTAAAAACCCGGTACCACAATGATTCCGTATCAATAATCGTTCCATCAAAATCAAAAATAATTGCTTTTATCATCATTTCACCTTGTCCCTTTATCCATTTTCAATACTTACAGTTAATTTACTGCTCTTATTTTTGGACTTCTGCAACATGTTTCATACCTTCTATTCAAGAAGCCGTTTCGTCATCTTTCTAATCAAGTGCGGCAAAATTTTAAACGTGTAAGGCTTATAAACTCGTTCTGTCCACTTATGCCCGCTTTTTCCGTATACACCTAAATTAATGGACGGAATGTTTAATGCCTTCATATCTCCAAGCGGCAAGGCAAAGAGCTTATGCATCGCCGGGAAATTGTTTTCAATCGAGCTGATATCCTCTTCCGTCCCGTTAAAAGAAAGAAAACTTCCGTCTGCTAAATAAGGAAAATATTTTCTTAGTTCAAAAGTTTCTTTCGTTTCTTGATGAACTTCATCAAGCACAGCTTCGATTGTTGCCAATAAGGACTGCCCTTTATTGCTTTCAACCGGTAAGCGGTTTGCCGGAAGAAATGGAGGAGCGAAAAAGAGGATGACGCGTGGATTTTTTTCGGGATCCAATTGATGGAGGGCTTCCACGATTTTAAAAGCAAGCATTCGTTCATCTAAATCCTTTTCGGAAAAGTGCTCCAGTGCAGCTTCGACCGCTTTTAACGGGTGTAAATTCATTTCCTCGAGCTTTTCGACATACTCCCCAAAAGTAATAACCTCAATATCCCAAGAGATTTCGCGCTCGGGAAGCCCGTTGCGCTTCCGATGTTCTGTGTAGGTTTGTGCTAATTTTTTTTCAAGGGTTTCACACCTGTTTTCCACCACATCGACTAGCTGGGTGAGTATCTCCTTAGGTGATTTTTCATAAATAAAATGATTGAAATAAATGCCGCAGCTGACCGCGGTTTGGACGTCATATATCTGTTTATCATCCTTTAAATACAAGCAGCTGGGCGGCAGCGTCAATTCATTTTGAAAATATTCGGTCAGATCAAGATTTGCATTGATCGCCAGATTTAATTCGGCCGCAATCAGAGTCGGATCAATAGCCGATAAACTATCGCCTACATGCGCTTCCCTCCCGAAAATGGAGAAGCACGGCAATAATTTCCCTGCTGCTCCTGTGTATACGTACCTTGTCTGATCGCCACTATGAAGCGGCGATATGAAATCATTGTTGATGGCTGCGATAAAATCAAGGTTTTGCTCTGTTTCTAATCTAGTTAACTCAGTTAACGCAGCTCGAATCCCGACATGCTGGCTTTCTTCATCAGGGTTAAACAAGACAAGCAAATTGCCGGGGAGTTGATCGCGCTGTTCCGAAAAATGCAGCAGATTGACAAGATGGACGGCAATTCCGCTTTGCATATCAAGGGCACCACGGCCAAACATCCAATTTCCGGAACCGGCATCCGCCTGTACCTCTGCATCTGCCGAATAGCTTTTGAAAAATTCTTCGAGAACGTCAGGATCGTGAGCGATATCGTGCAGGGCTCCAAAATCCTCAATTCCTACTGTATCAACATGTGCATGGTATAGCACAGTTTTCGAACACTCTGACTGCCCACGCACCAATGCAAAAATATTTTTTCTCCCCAATGGATCGTTTGAAATCGGCTGCTCCCATACAAACGATTCGTTCTCCTTAAAATAAGGAAAGGAGCAGATTATTTCCTTTAAAAAGTCCGCTTTTTCCGTTTCCCCGATTGTGCCGTTATAGCTTAATAGCTGAATGAGCCTGCGCGTTAACACCTCTACTTGCTGTTCCGTTGATAAAGCTTGAAGTATGTGGAACATATGCAACCTCCATAACATCAATTTACATTCGATTATAGGCTCTTCGCCGCTGAAATCAACCTTTTTCGGTAATTTTGCACGTTTATAATCTGCTATTTTCACCAAAACTGAAATAGAGTCTTGAATTCCACCTTAAAAACGAATAATATAATACTTGAGTTTTAAAATCGTTCGTATTTTCCGGAGGTCTAATTATGTTTAAACTTAAAGAGCATAACACAAATCCCAGAACTGAAATCGTGGCCGGGATCACTACGTTCTTAACGATGGTTTATATTGTGATTGTCAACCCGGTTATTTTAGCTGATGCTGGAGTACCGTTTGACCAGGTTTTCACGGCAACCATCATCGCTACGGTAGTCGGAACTGTTTGGATGGGATTGTTTGCGAACTATCCGATTGCGATTGCGCCCGGTATGGGCTTGAACGCCTATTTTGCCTATTCAGTAGTAGGAACACATGGCAATATTGATTATCAAACCGCTTTTGCAGCCGTATTTTTAGCTGGTGTTATCTTTATCATTCTATCACTTACACCGTTCCGTAAAAAACTGATCGAAGCGATTCCCGAAAACTTAAAGCATGGAATCACCGCCGGTATCGGGCTTTTTATTGCGTTTATCGGCTTGCGATTAACCGGAATCATTACCGATCATCCAACGAATCTGGTCGGCCTCGGTGATCTGCATTCTCCTTCTGCGCTGTTGGCTTTGACAGGACTTGCGATCACATTAGTGTTGATGGCCTTGCAAGTAAATGGCGCATTGTTCTTCGGGATGATTGTCACAGGACTGATAGCCTATTTTACCGGGCAGCTCTCCTTTGAGCAGGGTTTTGTCTCGCTGCCGTCACTTCCGGAAGGACTAATCGTTCTCAATCCATTCGAAGCGATTGGCGAGGTCATCCAGCACAGCCTGTATGCTGTTGTGTTCTCATTTTTACTTGTCACGATCTTTGATACAACGGGAACGATGATCGGCGTTGCCCAGCAGGCCGGCCTCATGAAGGGTAAAACGATGCCGCGAGCACGGGAAGCGCTCCTGTCTGACTCGATTGCCACAACGGTTGGGGCAATCTTTGGAACAAGTCCGACATCCGCTTATATTGAGTCATCATCCGGAGTGGCTGCCGGAGGGCGAACAGGTTTAACATCGTTAACAGTTGCCGGATTGTTTGTTGCGGCAGCTTTCTTTGGGCCGTTAGTCAGCGCGGTTTCCGGGCTTTCAGCCATTACCGCTCCCGCTCTCATTATAGTTGGAAGCTTAATGATCGGAAGCATTTCTCACATCAACTGGGGAGAAATTGATGAAGCATTTCCTGCTTTTTTAATCATCCTGAGCATGCCGCTCACCTCGAGCATTGCGACAGGAATAGCCCTTGGCTTTATCGCTTATCCGCTGTTGAAGGTTGTAAAAGGTAAATGGCGTGAGGTTCATCCACTTGTCTATATTTTCGCACTGCTGTTCTTTTATCAGCTTGCATTTTTGCCGCATTAATGAATGTAGCTTGCTCTTTATAGGGCAAGCTTTTTTTATATCATCACTTCTAAATCCAGTGACACTTCATATTTTTTATAAGAAGGACAAGTTAGGGTGATGGCATTTGCGGGAAAAAATATTGGCAGTTTTGCTTGGAAGCTTTTTATTGGGTTTGGGAATCAATGGTTTTCTTATACCGCACCATTTGCTTGATGGCGGGATTATCGGGATTGGCCTGATTATCCATTATTTTTACGGATGGCCAACCGGCCTGAGTATGATTATTTTAAGTATTCCCCTATATATTTTAGCCTGGATATATGAACGGAGCTATTTTTATCACAGTCTTCACGGACTCGTCATCTCATCCTTGTTTATTGATGTTTTATCTGCTGTTCATACATCATTTTCTCTTGGTATTCTTTCCAGCTCGATCATCGGTGGGGTTTTGGTAGGAAGCGGGATCGGCCTGATGCTTCGGCATGAGACAAGCACAGGCGGCACTGACCTGCTCGCACAACTATTATCAAGAACAACTTCATTAAACGTCGGGGTATTGATCTTCTTAATTGACGGAATTGTCATCACCTGCGGCTTACCGATTGTCGGGGCAGAAAAATTTGTCTATTCGTTTATAACGATTATTTTTGTTGGAATCATGACATCCTTAACGGTGATTAAGAAAAGCGCAAGCGCCTTGATCAGCCCCAACAAGCGCTGGAGGGCCTGACAGTGAAGTCGTTCTTTGACTTCATTGGCAGGACCGAAGCGACTCGAGGGGCTAGGCGCTGGAGCTGGACAAAAAAGACGGTCCATCCTTAATATTAAAGGACCGGAATTTTCCGGTCCTGCTAGTTCACGCAACGTCTTTGCCAAGAGAAGCTGTGTAGATTTTAAACCATTGCTGCCTGGTCAGCTTAATTTCTACAGCTTCTGCAGCTTGTCGGATTCTGTCTATTTTTCCCGAACCGGCGATTGGGATGATTCGCGCAGGATGGTTGATCAGCCATGCGTACAAAAGCTTATCCAGCGAATCTTCCCCCAATTCCTCTCCAACTTCCTGTAATGCTTGACGCACTCTAAGAGCCCGGTCATCTTCGGCTGAAAATATTCTCCCGCCAGCAAGCGGTGACCATGCCATCGGGGCAATCCTATGTTCAAGACAATGCTCAATCGTGCCGTCCGCAAATGTATCTAGATGAACAGCCGAGATTTCAACCTGATTCGTAACGAGCGGAAAATCTAAATAGCTGCTCAACATATTAAATTGAGCGGGTGTAAAATTAGAAACTCCAAAATGACGTACTTTCCCTTGCTGCTTTAATTGATAAAATGCTTCGGCCGTTTCATGCGGATCCATAAACGGATCAGGACGATGAATTAATAAGACATCAATGTAGTCTGTTTGCAGATTTTCCATAGACTGATGAACGCTTGCAATAATATGTTCCTTGCTAGTATCGTAGTGTTTAATCGTATGCTCCGGCCGCTTTGAAGATCGCAGCTTGATACCACACTTGGTGACAAGCTGCATGGAATCTCTAAGCGAAGGCTTCAATGCCAGTGCCTCCCCGAACAGGCGCTCACATGAATAATTCCCATAAATATCTGCATGATCAAATGTAGTAATTCCGAGCTCCAGGCATTGCTCTGCAAGCTTTAAAGTTTCCTCCTTGCTCAAATTCCACTCTGCCAGTCTCCATAAACCATGGACAATTCTTGAAAAAGAAAGATTTTCTGCCAGTTTTACTGTATCCATTGCAATCACCTTTTCTGGTTTTTTCCTTCAATCGCACTTTAACGAAAAATAGCGGAGAGGGCAAATATTAGCCTTTCTATTATCATTTTAGATTTCGTTGCACCGATATGAAAATCCTTTTTTAACAGGGCAATTTGCTTGCCAAAAAGAAACGGCAGGTGCCAGGCACCTGCCGAGAAGCTGCTAAGCTTCAGCTTCAATTCTTTCATTTATGTCATTGTACGCAGTTGTGTCAATTTCCCCGGTAATCCGGCTTGTCAACACACCTGAAGTCATTGCACCGCTAACATTCACAGCTGTTCGGCCCATGTCAATAAGCGGCTCTACGGATATCAAAAGTCCTGCTAAACCGATTGGCAAGTTCAATGCTGAAAGAACAAGAAGTGCAGCAAATGTTGCTCCTCCCCCGACACCTGCAACACCGAAAGAGCTAATCGCCACAATGGCAATGACCGAAATAATGAATGACGGGCTAAGCGGATTGATTCCAACTGTTGGCGCAATCATGATTGCAAGCATGGCAGGATAAATTCCGGCACAGCCGTTCTGGCCAATCGTTAAGCCAAATGATCCGGAGAAATTGGCAATGGCTTCTGGAACACCCAATGATTTTTGCGTCTTAATGTTAAGCGGCAACGCACCGGCACTTGTCCTGGACGTAAATGCGAATGTCAATACAGGGAATGCCTTTTTCACATACGTAACTGGATTCAGTCCTGCAATAATCAGTAAGAGCAGGTGGATAATGAACATCACGATTAGTGCAACGTAAGAAGCGCCGACGAATTTTCCGAGATTGACAATTGCAGCAACGTCACTTGTTGCTACGGTTCTAGTCATGATCGCAAGAACGCCGTATGGTGTTAAGCGCAGTATTAACGTGACGACACGCATGACGATTGCATAAACCGAATCAACAATTTTTGCAAACAATTCAGCATGCTCCGGGGTTTTACGCCTGACACCCAGGTAAGCAATACCAAGGAATGCTGCAAAAATCACAACAGAGATTGTCGATGTTGGACGTGCACCCGTGAAATCCAAAAACGGATTTCCAGGTAATAATTCAAGTATTTGCTGTGGCAAGGTTTTGTCAGCAATTTCCCCGTAGGTTTGCTCAAGCTGTTCAGCCCGGGCGGTTTCCGCGTCACCCTGTTCAATTTGAACGGCTTCTAAATCAAAGCCAATCGCAGTCACAATACCAACCGTTGCAGCAACAGCAGTCGTTCCGATGAGAATGCCGAGAATCAATGTACTGATTTTGCCGATATTGTTCGTAAGTTTAAGCTTCGTAAATGCAGCCAAAATCGAAATAAACACAAGTGGCATTACAATCATTTGCAGAAACTTCACATAACCATTTCCAACTAAATTGAACCAGTCTGCTGTTGCTGTTACAACTTCAGAAGCCGGCCCATAAATAAACTGCAATGCAAAGCCAAAAACAATTCCTAAGCCTAACGCAGCAAAGACCCGTTTAGAAAACGAAACATGTTTTTTCTGCATGTAGTACAACCCAACAATAATGATAAGCATAATAACAACATTGATCACTACAAAAGCAGTATTCATAAAATACTACCTCCCTATTAAGTTATTAATACTGGTTTAATATAAAACAATTTATTCCAATCAGTCAAGTCGGAATTAACACAAAAACCTCACCTCCATGTAATCGTGAGGATAGAAAATGGATCATTACCTATGTTTATTATGAATTTATGAATTTATTTCATTTGGACAATGACTTGCGTGAATTTCACGATGTAATAAGCCTAAACCGAAAAACGAATAAAGTTGTCTACATATAAAGGAGTATGCCGTAGGAAACGAATAATACTATCTTAACTTTAAGTAACTGTTCGTTTTTCACTTAAAGAATTGCTTTATGAAATTCATTGATTGAGTCAATTTCACAATGTAATAAGCTAAACCGAAAAACAAATGAAATTGTCTACATATACAGCAGTATCCATAGAAACGAATAATACTATCTTAACTTTAAGTAACTGTCTCGTTTTTCACTTAAAAAAATTGCTTTATAAAATTCATTGATTTATAAATAAACAGAAGCACCTGAAATTGGTATCCAGGATGCTTCTGTGTTCACAGCTATATTCTTTAAACAACGATAGCGTCAACAATATGCCCTGCATGGATCATACTTTAAAGTTCACTTTAATAATATTGGCTTTTTTCAATGTATCATAGATGATCACGATCGCAGGGCCTATAATAATCCCTAAAAGTCCGATCAGTTTGAAGCCGATATATAAACTTACAAGAGCGGCGAGAGGAGATATACCAAGGCTCGTCGAATAAACCTTAGGTTCAATGATTCTCCTGACAACCGTTATGACAATAAACAAAATGATCAATCCGATTCCAAGGAAAGTATTGTTTTGCAGGATTGCGAACACTGCCCATGGAACAAGAACCGATCCTGTTCCCAGAATCGGCAAAATATCAACAATCACGATCAACAATGAGAGCAGTGCTGTATACGGAGCTCCCAGAATCGATAAGCCTACGAATGCCATGATAAACGTCAGTATGCTTAAAATAACCTGGGCTTTTAAAAAGCCGATCCCTGCCTTATTTAACTGGTTCGCTACTAAATAAACCTTCCGCTTTGTTTGCTCCTTTAAGTGCGCCTCCAGACTTGCTTTTAAGCGGGGAAGCTCAAGGCTGATTAAAAACAGAGCAATTAAATAGATTAAGAATTCAATTAGAAAGCCGGGAACAGCCGTTACCAGGTTAACGATGTTTTGCATAAGTCCCTGTAAAAAAACGTCGATCGAGGTAATAGTGTTTTCAATTGCCACTTCTATTGACTTCATTACATCTACCGGCAAATCCTTGGAATAAAATTCCCATCTTCTGATCAGAGGGCGGATCGCTGTCGTATAAAGATCTTTTACAAAAGTCGGCGTCTTTTCTGAAAGGGTGATCGTTTGCTGGACAATGAGTAAAATTAAATAATAACCCAGCACCGACATAGCCAGTACATAACCTGTGAAGACAGATATTACCGCTTGAAGCCGGGAGAAATTCCATTTTTTCACCAGCCAGCTAACAGAACCCTCTAACAAACAGGCGGTTAAAAAGGCAAAGATAATCGGAAGACTGTACGGAATAAGAAAAAAAATACCGATAATAATAACTGAAGCAAATACCCATTTTTTCCACATATTCATAATTCTCCTTAACGGGCATCATGCCTCGTTTCCCAAATGTGCAGCAAGCTAATTAAACACTTTTTTATGAGTGAATTTCATAAAGCAATTCTTTAATACTCATACATGATATTATAATGGTTTATCACGATTATGTAAGTATCCGAACTAGTACAATACTTATTTGTGCGCTAACTCTTCTGTCCTTTTTGTACAGCTTTCCATCGCGGAAATTACTGCTGAACGAAATCGTTCTTTTTCAAGAGTGGCAATTGCCTGGATCGTCGCACCGCCGGGAGTACATACGTCATCCTTGAGCACACCAGGATGCATCCCTGTTTCCAACACCATTTTAGCCGCTCCCATTACAGCCTGGGCTGCAAATTGATAGGCCTGTTTCCTTGGGATCCCTTGCATAACTCCCCCATCAGCCAGCGCTTCAATCAACATGTAGACATATGCAGGCGAAGAACCGCTAATCGCCGGGATCGCATTCATTAATTTCTCTTCAATCAGTTCAATCCGGCCAAAGCTTGCAAAAATCGACAGCATATCCCTCAATTCTTCATCAAGGACGTTTCTATTTGCTGCAATTGCGGTCATTCCTTCTCCCACTAAAGATGGAGTATTGGGCATGGTCCTGATCGCTTTAACATGTTCACCAAACGATTCTTCGATATACTGCAATGTGATTCCAGCCGCTATGGTTATAATAATCGTATGTTCACTAACAGAATCCTTAATTTGCTTGATCACACTCTTATGCACATCCGGTTTCACTGCAAGAATAAGCACATCCGCAGCACGTGCAATTTGCCGATTATCCAAACATGTAAAGATTCCAAATTTTTCTCTCACTAAAGTGATCGTTTCTTCTGAAGCTGAACTAGCATAAATATTTTCAGCAGGCAGCAATTGGGAATTAAGGATTCCTTGAATCATTGCCTGAGCCATTTTTCCACAGCCAATAAAGCCGATTCGTTTATTCACTTACTCCACTCTCCATACATATTTCATAGGTATATTAAAAATGTAACAAAAAATCATGGTACATGTCACTCTTTATCGAGTATAGAGGTTGGATGCAGAATGCTCATGAGACGAGGAGGTTTGTATATGAAGAAGATTCTTAATGGGGAATTAACGAACGAGTCCAGCCTAAAAGCAGTGCCTTTAACGATAGATTTTTTTAAACAACCAACCCTTGATCTTGCCAAGTCGTTGTTAGGCTGCCTGCTCGTAAAGGAGACAGACGAAGGAGTTACCTCCGGCTTTATTATTGAGACCGAAGCATACACCGGGCCGGAAGATCAGGCGGCCCATAGTTATAACAACCGCAGAACAGCGAGAACCGAAATTATGTTTGCAGAGCCTGGGCATATTTATACATATGTCATGCATACCCATTGTCTGGTCAACATTGTCAGCGGGCCAAAAGATAAGCCTGAAGCCGTTTTGATTCGAGCCATTGAGCCTTTTAGCGGCATTGAATTAATGAAAAAAAGACGGGGCATAACCGATTTAAAAAACCTGACAAACGGGCCCGGCAAGCTGACAAAAGCGATGGGTATTTCAATGGCAGATTACGGACGCTCAGTTTGTGAACCACCTTTGTATATTTGCACCGGTATCCAGCCTGCCGGAATATCACAAGGGAAAAGAATAGGCATTGATAATTCTGGTGAGGCAAGAGATTATCCATGGAGGTTTTGGGAAACAGACAACCCTTTCGTTTCACGGCACCGTAAACGAATTTAACGCCGCATGTATGCCTGTAAATGTATAAAACAAATAGACTTTTGGAATGATAAACTAGATTTTAACAGGAAGTAGAACAACATGACTGCTAACCAAAAGTCTTTTATTGAAGATCTTGAAAATACGCAGCTCGAATTATCAAATAAATGGATTGAGTACTGGAATACATATTCTAATTTTGGGACATGGCAATTTTGGACCAATCTTAGCTTTCTTCTCATCCCTTTAATTGTGCTCTATTTTTTTATCGACAAAAGAAAGGCGCTCCTCATTGGATTCTATGGTTTTAATGTACATGTTTGGTTCACCTATATTGATATCATTGGAGGTGAGAGAGCCTATTGGTTTTACCCGTATAAAGTTTTTCCAATCCTGCCGACAGGCTTTGCTCTAGATGTAGCTTTAGTACCGGTAGCCTACATGCTCGTGTATCAATGGACTCTCAAACATAAGAAAAATTATTACTTATACATTCTTGCCCTCTGTGCTGTATTAGCCTTTGTCTTTAAGCCGTTATTAGTATCATTGGATCTGTTTGAATTAAACAGGGGTGCAAACTATTTTCACCTGTTCCTTGGTTATGCAATCGTTGCAGTCATTTCTAAAATCATCACTAATATCTTTGTTTCTTTTGAAAAGAATGCGAAATAGAACACGTGGTTCATATTTATAAAGCTACAAGTTTTTGCTAATCTCTAAATTGCTTTGGGGTGCAGCCAACCCAAATAACAAAATTCCGATGGAACTGGCTTGGACTGCTGAATCCTAGCTCATAACTGATCTCTGTAATTGTTTTATTAGAATTTCGCAGCATTTCTTTCCCCTGTTCTATCCGCAAAGATAATACATATTGATATGGGGTGTAGCTTATCTGCTTTTTAAAAGATCGGATGAAATGAAATTTGCTTTGATGAGCCAACTCTGCAAGCGTTTCTATTCTTATATTCTCATTGTAATGGGAATGGATGTATTCTAAAACATGATTTAAATATATATCTGCGGAGACTAAACGGTTAACGGTGGAATTATGGCTGCCCTTTAATATGTTTGAAAAATAATGAAAGGCATTTTGTTCGACTTCTGATTCCAACAGATTCGTGCGTTGCTCGAGTAAAAGATTATTAACCCACTGCTTCAAATTCCTTCGTAATTCATTTGGAATAATAATTTGTTGTTCATTAAGTTCAACTTCATCGCAAGTCCCATAATTGTCGCGTATCCACTCGTTAAATTGAGCCTTGTTAAGCCCAATAATAAACATTGAACTGGTTTCTTTGGAAAACTGATGCCCGTGAATGGATAAAGGATTAGCGATGATTGATTCTCCATTTTTCAATATATATTCATGATTGTTTAAATTAGCAATGAGCTTTCCACTCATCGGAATAGAAATCTGATAGACATCCTCATGTGAATGTGGAATGTCATGCCAATTTGCCCCACTAAACTGCAAAAATTTAATATTTGACAGTTTAAGAAAGAAACCCATCCCTATCTCCCCTATATCAAAAATTGCTTCTTGAGTGAGCATTATATGTAAAACATTATACCATTTCTCATTGCATAATAGCTTTAGAGGAGTGTGATGAAATATGAAGTTTAAGAGCAAAAGATGTTATTTAGTTTATGGAATTGCTGCAAATCATCTCAATGCAAAACAGGCAAATTACGCATTAAATCATTGGATTAAAAATCAACGATTAGGAAAAATTATTTACCACGAGCATTTTGCAAGTAAGCCTTTAGGAGGCATTGCGATTTTCGAAATGTCGTCACAGCAGGAACTAGATGAGCTCACTATGGAACCCCAAAAAGAAGATTGATAAACAAAAAAAAGAGGGTTCTCCCCTCCTTTTATGCGTACATCTTACTATCTTCATTTTTGAAAAAACTCTTCATCGCATGGAACACGTCGGCTTTTTGCTTGAGGATGTAATAGCGGTATTTTTCATTTTTGATGTTTTTATACGCGGACATGAGGGTTGAGTGGCGATTGTATTGATTGACTTCTCCGTAACCAAACATATTGGAGACATTCATTAATTCTTCAACAAGCTTGACGCATCTCGCATTGTCCGAGGTTAAGTTATCACCGTCGGAGAAGTGGAATGGATAAATATTAAAGCGGCGCGGGTTGTATTTGACTTCGATAATCTCCAATGCTTTCCGGTAGGCGGATGAGCAGATCGTGCCGCCGCTTTCTCCTTTTGAAAAAAAGTCTTCTTCAGAGACGACTTTTGCTTCCGTATGATGGGCGATAAATTCAATATCGACGGTTTCATATTTTGTTCTTAAAAATCGGGTCATCCAGAAGAAGAAGCTCCGTGCCATATACTTTTCCCAGATCCCCATCGAGCCGCTCGTGTCCATCATCGCGATTACGACCGCCTTTGATTCCGGTTTAATCACTTCATTCCATGTTTTAAATTTTAAGTCTTCCTTGTAGATCGGATGGAAAGCGGGCTTGCCTTTCATTGCATTGCGTTTGAACGCCGTCATCATTGTCCGCTTTTTATCGATGTTACCCATCAATCCAGTTTTGCGAATGTCATTAAATTCAATGTTCTCAACCAAATGCTCGTCTTGCTCTTTTCTTTTTAAGTTCGGGAGCTCTAATTGCTTGAATAATGCTGCTTCCAGCTCCATCATCGTTACTTCTGCTTCAAAATAATCTTCGCCCGGCTGGTCTCCTGCCCCCTGGCCTTTGCCTGGTCCCTTCTGACCCTGTGATCCATCTCTGGCCACTACATCACCGATCTGGCTGTCGCCGGCCCCCTGGCCTACATGCTTATTCTTATCATAGTTATAACGGATTTTATATTCATCGAGGGAACGGATAGGAATTTTAACTACTTCGCGACCGTTAGACATAATGATGCTTTCTTCTGTAATCAGGTCAGGCAGGTTATTTCGAATTGCATCCTGCACCTTTTCCTGATGCCGCTGTTGATCATCGTGGCCTTTGCGGTGGAGGGACCAATCTTCTTTGGAAATTACAAACTGATGCTTATTTGAATCGGTCATTTTTCACCCCTCCTATTTTTTTCCTAATCCAAGCACTTATTACATGGTAAAACATACAATAGAGTGTTGCTTTACAAATAGAAACGTTGATTACTCTATCCTATGCAGAAAGGCCAAATAATTTACAAATAATTTTGACAATGGGTTCCCGCGCTATTAAAATGGACAACCTTGTTTCGCCCGTTTTTTTTCAATTCTTAGTGTTATCAAACCATTCTTCTAAAAAGAGGCTTGTTCGTAAAGAAAAAAACCCTGTCAATTAATTTAGAACAGGGTTTCACTCTCTTATTTCACATGTCTATTTATTCGTATCGTATTGAATCGGATCCGGCATCTTATCGTCCTGCTTCAATTCCTGGTTCGTGCGAAGATTCTCCATCTGCTTACCGAGGTTTTTCATTTCTTCCATATTTGGGGCCATTGAGCCATTCATAGGTGTAATATCTTTATCCATTCCATTCTTTTCCATCTGGATCACCTCTGCTAAATATTTACCCAATTAGCCGAAAAATAAACCTCACAGAAAGAATCAAATTGGAGCATGTAGACACTGATTTACCGGTTTAAAAGGCTGCCCACATACCTCAACAGTTCATTTGCAGAAGAGGAATTATAGCCATGCTCGTCAATTAGGCGTGCAACGACTTCGTTTACCTTCTTGAGCTGTTGCTCATCCGGCGTTTTCGTAGAAGTCGTAATTTTGACAACATCCTTTAAATCTGCGAAAAGCTTTTTCTGGATCGCCTCACGCAGACGGTCGTGGGAGTTGTAATCGAATCGTTTTCCTTTTCTTGCATATGCTGAAATCCGAATCAGAATTTCCTCTCTAAACGCCTTTTTGGCATTTTCAGATATGCCAATTTGCTCTTCGATTGAACGCATTAATTTTTCATCCGGGCTGATCTCTTCCCCGGTTAATGGATCTCTTAATTTTGATTTATTGCAATAAGCTTCGACGTTATCGAGATAGTTATCCATTAACGTTTTCGCTGATTCCTCATAAGAGTAAACAAACGCCTTTTGAACTTCCTTCTTCGCAATCTCATCGTATTCTTTGCGCGCCAGGGAAATATAATTCAGGTAACGTTCCCGCAACTCAGCCGTAATCGACGGATGCTGGTCTAGCCCTTCTTTAAGCGAGCGGAGCACATCAAGAGCATTGATCGATGGCACCTCTTTCCGGATAATCGTCGACGAAATCCGGTTAATCACATAACGGGGATCAATCCCGCTCATCCCTTCATCCTGGTACTCCTTTTTCAGCTCCTCGACATCGGCCGAATTATAGCCCTCAACATTTTCTCCATCATAAAGGCGCATCTTTTTCACTAAATCAATATCGCCCTTTTTCGGCTCCTTTAAGCGGGTTAATATCGTAAACATCGCAGCAACCTTTAACGTATGCGGAGCGATGTGAACATCTGCAACATCACTTTCACGAATCATTTTCTCATAAATTTTTTCTTCCTCTGTCACTTTCAAATTGTAAGGAATCGGCATCACGATAATCCGCGAGTGTAGTGCCTCATTCTTTTTATTGGAAATAAACGAGCGGTATTCCGTTTCGTTCGTGTGAGCTACTATGAGCTCATCAGCGGAAATAAGCGCGAAACGACCGGCTTTAAAGTTGCCTTCCTGTGTGAGCGAAAGTAAATGCCAGAGAAATTTTTCATCGCATTTGAGCATCTCCTGGAATTCCATCATGCCCCGGTTCGCCTTGTTTAGCTCCCCGTCAAAGCGATAAGCACGCGGGTCTGATTCCGAGCCGTACTCGGCAATTGTCGAAAAATCGATGCTGCCGGTCAAGTCAGCAATATCCTGTGACTTCGGATCAGAAGGGCTGAATGTCCCAATCCCAACCCGCTTATCCTCCGAAAAGAAAATTCGCTCCACCAATACATCCTCGATTCTTCCGCCATACTCTTTTTCAAGTCGCATCATATTTAAAGGTGATAAGTTTCCTTCTATTCTTATCCCGTACTCTTCGAAAAAATCATTGCGAAGAAGATGCGGAATTAAATGGAGCGGATCTTCGTGCATCGGGCAGCCTTTGATCGCAAAAATAGAGCCTCTATCTGTATGTGAATAGGCTTCTAAACCACGTTTTAGAATCGTCACGAGTGTCGATTTCCCTCCGCTGACAGGACCCATCAACAACAGAATTCTCTTTCTGACATCAAGACGTTTAGCTGCCGGATGAAAATATTCCTCAACAAGCCTTTCCAAAGCTTCTTCAAGTCCGAATAGCTGATTGCAGAAGAACTTATAACGTTTATGCCCCCTGACCTCCTCGATACCGGCATCCTTTATCATATTAAAAACCCGTGAATGGGCAGACTGGGCAACCAGTGGCTTCTCTTTAATTAATTGCAGGTATTCTCCAAATGTTCCTTCCCATTTCAATTTCTCTTCCTCTTCACGAAATATTTCGATCTTTTTTAAAATATCCATATGGACCTCCCCCTGTCACATATTCAGAGACGATTAATATACCTTATGCGCTTGGACAAGTGAACATGCTCAAACCCATCGCAGTTATCCTTGTCCTTTTTTTGAAAAAATTTTATCCACACTTTTCATTCACAGTGGTGAAGACTTGAGATATAATAAAGTTATATGGATTCTTCAAGAAGAATTATGTAAAAAAGGGAGGCTTACATAAATGGGTACAATTATAGTTTTAGGTGTAGTTGTGGCATTCCTCGCGGCAATTTTCACAGCTGGTTACAATGATAAGCCGGGGATTAATAAGAAATAAATTAGGGTTACAAAGTGTAAAAAGCTGCTGAAAGCTCAGCAGCTTTTTCTATTAACGCAAATCGAGTTTTGATTTTTGGACATATTCCTTCATGTACATTCGCGATTGGTTCTCAAGCATCCCTGCTATTTGGCCTGTCCATGTGTCGTTTCTTCGTCCGCCGGTTCTCTGTTCATAATAAGCAGAAATCGTCTCGTTATACTCCTCTAGACCTTCGAGATAGCGGTTTTTATCTTGCTGATATTCGTTGAGATGGTACACCTGACTGCGCGGCAGCCTCGGTTTCTGGCCAGGCTCCTGCATCGGAACACCTATAGCAAGGCCGAATAGCGGAATAACGCGCTCAGGGGTTTTTAAAAGCTTTGATACTTCCTCAAGATTATTCCTGATTCCCCCGATATAACAGATGCCTAATCCCATTGACTCAGCGGCAATCGCAACATTTTGCGCCGCTAAAGATGCATCGATCAAAGCAACCATAAATTTTTCCGTGCTCTCAATAGCGGGAATGACATCTTTCCCTTCGATTTCACCGATCAATTGATGGCGGTATAAATCTGCACAAAACACTAAGAAGTGGCCGTTCTGCACCACGTAGCTTTGCTTGCCGGCAAGCTCTGAAAGCTTCTGTTTCTTGTCTCGGTCGGTGATGCCAATGATCGAATATGCCTGGATAAAGCTTGAAGTAGCAGCTGCTTGTGCACAAGCGATAATCGTGTCGATCTGCTCGTCAGTTAACGGTTTATCTTCAAAACTCCTGATTGAACGATGGTTTAAGATCGTCTCAATTGTTGGATTCATAAGCCTGTCCCACCTTTATGTATCATCTGAAAAGGACCTTGAGCGGTTAGGTCCATGCCATTTATCTTAAAGCCGGATAATCCTGCTGCCTTAATGCTTCATAAATTAAAATCGCAGCTGTATTGGACAAATTTAATGAGCGGACATTCTCATTCATTGGAATGCGCAAGCTTCTTTCTTTATTCGCCTCAATGATATTTTTAGGAAGCCCGGTTGTCTCTTTTCCAAAAATAAAATAGTAATCCTTGTCAGCGTCGCTGTAATCAAATGATGAATGCGGCTCCGTTCCAAACTTTGTTAAATAAAAAAATTCACCGCCACTATTTTTTTCATAAAATTCGTCTAACGATTCGTAGTAAACAACCTTTACAAATTCCCAATAATCCAAACCTGCCCGGCGCAGCATTTTATCATCTGTTGAAAATCCGAGTGGCCTGATTAAGTGTAAAATTGTATCTGTTGCAGCACAAGTTCTCGCTATATTGCCTGTATTGGCTGGGATTTCCGGCTGGTATAGTACGACATGCAAACCCACTTTTTTCACCTCAATAATAAACTCTAAAGGCTATTATACCACTCTTGGTTGCTCAGACAAGAATGTTCACTCATCATGAACTATTGTTATAAACTTGTATTTAATATTTGGAGTATAGGCAGTTGAATCCTCATATGCCCAGTAACGCATCCTGCTATTATGTGTATGGGCATTAACAAGGGGCATTTCAAATGCATCCTTGCCGGTAACGATTGTATTATGGTCAAAACGGCCATCACCCTGAAAATCGTAGCAAATCACGTCCCCAAGCAATAGTTTATCAGCGCTGCTGACTTCTCTTCCGCGCAAGCCTGTTTTTGATCCCGGCAAATACCAGCGCAGTGAATTGGCAACTGACCAGCTATAACTCCAATTATTATTTCTCATCCACCAGCCATTACTCCTGTTCGGGTAACCTCTCATTGGCGCCCCTCCGGCATGCAGGCACTGGGAAATATAGTTGGTGCAATCCACTTCAAACTTTTTAAAGGCTGGATTGTAATCATTCCACCATCTTTCCGCATATTGGACCGCTTTTAAGCGATCATAATAGAACTCATTCTTCGTCCTTTGCATTTCCCGAATTGGGTCATCCGGAAAAACTTCTGCCAGGTTTTCATGAGCATATATGGAGATCTCTTTATCTTCAATTAAGACCCCTTTATAAAAATCGGCCTCTCGTTTTTCGATTTCTTCCTCCATATAAAGCATTCCCTTTTGGCGAATTAAAAATTGAAAATGTACTTCATACAAAAGGGTAGTGTGATCATCTTCCTCTTGCTTATCCGTGATTTTTCCCCTTGCTGCTGCCTTCACAATTTCAGCCGATCTTTTCGACAAACAATCTTTTTTAATTTCTATTTTCTGTGGTAAATCTTTATCGCTTCGCGTGTGTGATATATATTGGTTAACCCGTCTTCCTAAAAGAGCCTGCAGCTGTTCGCGCATTGGAAACACTCCTCTCATATACATACATATGAAGAAACAGCGCAATCAAACCAAAAAAAACAGGAATGGGAGTCCATTCCTGTTAGTGAACATAAAAAGTTAGTCCTTTTTCAATTTCTTTGATAACTTCCTCGTCTTTTTCTGTTTGAACAGCATGTTGAAGGGCCTCTCTTGCTTCGTTTCCGCCAATTTTCCCCAACGACCAGGCCGCCGTCCCCCTGATGACAGGCCTAGCGTCATTTTTAAGAACTTCAATGATGTCGGGAATTGCAGTTTCATCTTTATAATGGGCAAGGGCGATCAGCGCGTTTCTCTGGATTGGTTTTTTGCCTCTCCATGAACCGGATATTTTACTGTATTTCTCTTTAAATTCGCGATTTCCAATCCGAAGCAACGGTTTTAATAATGGCTTTGCTATTTCCGGGTCAGGTTCCATTTCAGAGTGGAAATGAAAATCCTTACCTTTGTTTACAGGACAAACCGTTTGGCAAGTATCGCAGCCATACAGCCGATTGCCTAGCTTATCACGAAATTCATCGGGCAGAAAACCTTTAGTTTGCGTTAGAAAAGCGATGCACCTTTGTGCATTTAACTGACCGCCTTGTATCAGCGCACCTGTAGGACAGACCTCAACACATTTATTGCAGCTTCCGCATTGGTCCTCCATTGGAGTATCAGGTTCAAACGGAATATTCGTGATCATTTCTCCGAGATACACATACGAGCCAAATTCTGGAGTAATGATTGAACAGTTTTTCCCGCTCCAGCCGATTCCCGCTCTTTGCGCAACGGCTCTATCGACTAATTCCCCTGTATCAACCATTGACTTAAGTTTGGCTTCAGGTACTTTCGACAAAATATATTCTTCAAGTTTTTTCAGGCGGTCGCGCAAAATCATATGGTAATCGGTTCCCCATGACGCCCGGCAAAAAATTCCCCGTCGCTCGCCTTTTTTGCTCAAAACCTGCTCTTTCATTTTCGAAGGGTAAGCTAAAGCGATAGCGATAATCGACTGTGATTTATCAAGCAAAAGCGATGGATCCGTTCTCTTTTCAATATCCGGCTCTTCAAAGCCTGATTGGTAGTTCAGCTCCTGCTGGCGCAACAGCCGGCTTTTCATCTCACTGAATGTATTTGTTGACGTGAAACCAATTTTATCAATACCGATTGTTTTACTGTAGGCAATGATATCCTGCTTCAGCTCGATACTATTCATTTTCGACCCTCCTTTCTTTCATGAGTTCCTATATGGCAGGCATAAAGCCTTTATTATAAAGATCAACGGTTTATATGATAAACTATTTTCAAGGAAATGTGGAGGTGAAAAGCATGGAAATATTCATATCGTCTGATATAGCAGCATTATCCCCGGCTTTAAAGTTGGCGTCAATTGATTCACTCCAAAACTGCCATGTTAGTTCGGCTTTTCCAGACAGAACCTGGAACCACTGTTGCTCCTCGGTTACATTCATCCACTAATCTCCTTGCTCTTATTCAAACAGGAAAGGTTACTAACAGAATATAGGTAATTTCGACTTTGATCTGTTAAAATCCGTTGTTATTGATTTAATTCCTGCTATTTTTAAAGTACAAATATCAAAAACACAGAAGCGCCATATGTTCACAGCTCCTCTGTGTTTTTGTTTAGATCCTTGCCGGTTCTTGTTTAGCTGTTTCTTCCTGCACGGTTATCAGGAACTGTCGTTTGCCGTATCGATGCCGATCCACAAACCGTCCTTCACATGCCAGGCAACCATGTCCTTGGCCACATGGTTTCCAGATGCCTTTGGGAACCGCGACCAATCTTCACTTTGATATTCCTCCCAGTGGACCATTCGGCGTATTTTTTATTTGCAGCAGGACGTCGTTCATTGCACCTGCTAATGCCATATATCCGACCGAGTTTGGGTGAATTCCATCCCGGCTCCACGTTTCTAAATTCAACGTAAAAGGGGCGTGCCATAATTCAGCGTAGGGAACACCAAATTCGACACATTTTTCACGAATCAACTGATTGAGCTCTGTCAACTGACTGCGAATTTGCCCTGCCTGTGAAGTCGGAAGCGTACGAAGTTTTGGAAAGTCCGGAACTGTGGAAGAAATAATGGTAACGCCTGTCTGTAATAAAGTAGACAGCATCTCTCCAAACTCCTGTTCAAATGCGGAAGCATTCCATCTCCCTTGCAATACATCATTACCGCCTGCCATCAAGGATACAAGATCAGGCCTTAAAGCCATGCACTTTCCCAGCTGTGTCCTCCGGATTTCGGCCGTAGTTTGTCCCCTGATGGCGATATTGGTATAGATTAACTCTGGGCAGCGTTCTTGCCACTCTTTTGCAAAGTGGTATGCCCAACTTAAACAAGGAATTCCCTCTACTTCATCTCCAATCCCCTCCGTCACACTGTCACCCATGGCCACAAAACGATTCCACACAATTGCTTTCCTCCCTTTATTTTCAGACACACATGTCTGTTTTTATGGTAAAAGAAATCGGCAGTTTAAGCCGTTTCCTTGACAACCCGTTTACGAATGTAATCTTGAAGATGATCGATCGTTTGATTCAAAAATTTTTTATCCTTGTGTAGACGACTTAACATCAGGGCGCCTTCTAACGAGGAAAGCAAAACGGTGGCAACCTCTTCTGGATTTACCTGAGAACTTACTTCTCCGTATTCAATTCCCTGCATAACCACTCTTCCAATTGATTCATGAAGTTGTAGCATGGCTTGATTAGCATAATCTTTCAATACCGGATTTACCGCATCTGTTTCTATGGCAACATTCATTATCGGACAGCCACCTGGAATAGGAGTATCTTCATATAGACGGCTGAATATGTGAAGGAACCCGTGCAAGCGTTCGACGATGTGATTCTCTGTCCACAAAGCCTCTCGATACTTCGAACCTATAGTTTCAGCCGCATAAAGAAATGCCTCGTTTGCAAGCTCATCCTTACTGCTAAAGTGATTGTATAAACCGCCTCTTTCCAGTCCTGTCGCATTCATAACATCAACCATAGTTGAGGCTACGTACCCCCTTTGATTAAAGAGGTTAGCCGCTTTTTCAATAATCATTTTTTTCGTTCGTTCGCCCTTTCGCATAAAAAACAACCTCTCAATTTGGGAAAATTAGTGCATATTATAAAAAAGACGAATGTGTCTGTTTTTATAATATGTCTTTCCCATCAATATGTAAACCCTAAATATTCAATTTTTTGTCTTTAACACTTTGAAGATCGAGATCATCCGTTTGTCGGGGATATTTCTTTCCTTGCATCAAACTCTCGATACGTCTTAGCTGATTCTTGATCTGCTGGACACTCTTTTATGATCGGCCCTACTTTCTTTCATGAGTTCCTATATGGCAGGAATAAAAGCCTTTATTATAACGATCAACGGTTTATATGATAGACTATTTTCAAACGAATATGGAGGTGAAAAGCATGGAAATAGTCATGTCACCTGATATAGCAGCGATTATCCCCAGCTTTAATGTTGGTGTCATTCAGTATCATGGCATTGTAGTCGGAGAATCCCCGCAAATGCTAAAAGGCAGGTTCCAGCTTTTTCAAGAATCGATATTTTTCGATTTAGAAAACAAAAATGTTACCGATCTTGAAGGCATTC
Source organism: Bacillus sp. V33-4 (assembly GCF_002860225.1). NCBI lineage: Bacteria > Bacillati > Bacillota > Bacilli > Caryophanales > Bacillaceae > Bacillus > Bacillus sp. V33-4. Next base: position 3,429 of record NZ_PGVC01000068.1, on the reverse strand, counting down.
AGGAGTGGAGGCAGATCTTTAAGAAGACTGGTATCGATCCAAACCGTTATCGCCCCTCTGCGGAGGCACTTTACCGGCGAATCAAAAAGCAAAACTATATAAACTCTGTTAATAGTGCTATTGATCTGAATAACTTTTGTTCACTCGAGTACCAGGTACCGATCGGTATTTATGATCGCAACCTTTTATCGGGGGATATTTCAATCCGGCTTGGCGGTAAAGGTGAAGAATATTTCGGCTTAAATGGCAGAAGCAATTCTCTTGCGAATCTCATTATCTCTGCCGATCAAAACGGTCCCTTCGGCAGCCCGTTTGTCGATTCCACCAGAACAGCGGTTGGCCCTGAGACAACAAGTGCTGTCCAAATCATTTACCTGCGTCCGTCCCTTGATAAGGAAAACCAGGTGAAGCTAACAGAAGCCGCAATGAATATGTTTCTTCAATTACATGGAGGAACTGCAAAATATGAGGTAATAGGATGCTGAACTGCATCCTATTTTTATTGCACGGATATTTACTGTACCGGAGCTTATCTTTTTTTATCAGTGAAAAAGAAAAAACGCAATGCTTCGTTCTTTAAGAGACGAAACACTGCGTTGCGATAGGGTATGTATGGAGCGGGTGATGGGAATCGAACCCACATCATCAGCTTGGAAGGCTGAGGTTTTACCACTAAACTACACCCGCACATAGGTGAAGTATAATTATTTTTAAAAATAAAAACAGGTTTCCCTGTTAAATAAATATGGTACCGGTGGTCGGGGTCGAACCGACACTCCAGAAGGAACACGATTTTGAGTCGTGCGCGTCTGCCAATTCCGCCACACCGGCGTATTAAATTATGGGTGATGCCGAGGACCGGAATCGAACCGGTACGGTAGTCACCTACCGCAGGATTTTAAGTCCTGTGCGTCTGCCAGTTCCGCCACCCCGGCAAATCGTAATCCTGCTTGTCCATTTTCTAAGTAAATGGAGGCGGCAACCGGATTCGAACCGGTGGTAAAGGTTTTGCAGACCTCTGCCTTACCACTTGGCTATGCCGCCAAAAAACTAATGGAGCGGAAGACGGGATTCGAACCCGCGACCCCAACCTTGGCAAGGTTGTATTCTACCACTGAACTACTTCCGCAAAATGGCTGGGCTAGCTGGATTCGAACCAACGCATGACGGAGTCAAAGTCCGTTGCCTTACCGCTTGGCTATAGCCCATTAATTAACATTGTATATTTATGGGGCGACTGATGGGAATTGAACCCACGAATGTCGGAACCACAATCCGATGCGTTAACCACTTCGCCACAATCGCCATAACATATTAGGCAGCTTTTTTGAAAATAATTGTCACCGTTAAGATGGATAAGATAATTGATACTAATTTAACATCATGGGGCGACTGATGGGAATCGAACCCACGAATGTCGGAACCACAATCCGATGCGTTAACCACTTCGCCACAATCGCCATTATAGTTATTTGGCAGGGGTAGTAGGAATCGAACCCACACTGGAGGTTTTGGAGACCTCTGTTCTACCTTTAAACTATACCCCTATATATCAAATGGTGGAGGGGGACGGATTCGAACCGCCGAACCCTGAGGGAGCGGATTTACAGTCCGCCGCGTTTAGCCACTTCGCTACCCCTCCATCAAGAAAATTAATTATATCACCGATCATTTTTCGGGTCAATCTGAAAAACTAACCATAAATGGTGCCGGCAAGAGGACTTGAACCCCCAACCTACTGATTACAAGTCAGTTGCTCTACCAATTGAGCTACACCGGCTTTGTATTAATATGAGGTTGAAAGAAAATGGTGGCTCAGGACGGAATCGAACCGCCGACACAAGGATTTTCAGTCCTTTGCTCTACCGACTGAGCTACTGAGCCATAATTGCAAATATTTCCTAAATTTTAATTCAAGTAAGTCCTTTGCTCAAAAGATCTCACGATCTTTCTCGCAGGTTGCCGCAGGAGCCAACAATGATGAGAGCAACCTGCTCTACCGACTGAGCTACTGAGCCATAATTGCAAATATTTCCTAAATTTTAATTCAAGTAAGTCCTTTGCTCAAAAGATCTCACGATCTTTCTCGCAGGTTGCCACAGGAGCCAATCAATGATGAGAGCAACCTGCTCTACCGACTGAGCTACTGAGCCATAATTGCAAATATTTCCTAAATTTTAATTCAAGTAAGTCCTTTGCTCAAAAGATCTCACGATCTTTCTCGCAGGTTGCCGCAGGAGCCAATCAATGATGAGAGCAACCTGCTCTACCGACTGAGCTACTGAGCCAATTTATAACTGTTATAAAAAAATGGCGGTCCCGACCGGGATCGAACCGGCGATCTCCTGCGTGACAGGCAGGCATGTTAACCGCTACACCACGGGACCAGATTGCGGGGGCAGGATTTGAACCTGCGACCTTCGGGTTATGAGCCCGACGAGCTACCGAACTGCTCCACCCCGCGACAATAGAAATTATTAAGTTTTTCCTATGCTCATTGATACCATAAGAACTGTCCCGATCTCAGGATGCTGAACCAAGTAGCAGCTCGATCGGTACAACTCGCAGTTCATTCTGTGAAGTAACGCTCGTTGCTCCACCCCGCGACGATAAAAAACATGAAAACTTAACTGATATGGTGGAGGATGACGGGATCGAACCGCCGACCCTCTGCTTGTAAGGCAGATGCTCTCCCAGCTGAGCTAATCCTCCAGCTATGTATCCACGAAAAATGGTGACCCGTACGGGATTCGAACCCGTGTTACCGCCGTGAAAGGGCGGTGTCTTAACCGCTTGACCAACGGGCCATATAATTAAATATGGCGGAGAGCAAGGGATTTGAACCCTTGAGACAGTGATTAACCGCCTACACGATTTCCAATCGTGCTCCTTCGGCCACTCGGACAGCTCTCCGTTTGGCTCCGCAGGCAGGATTCGAACCTGCGACCGTTCGGTTAACAGCCGAATGCTCTACCACTGAGCTACTGCGGAATAATAATATACAACCCTAAACATTGTTTTGCTTCGAATGTCCCCATCTCAGTAAGCTTAAGCAAGTAGCAGCTCGATGGGTACAACTCGGAGCCCAATCCAGCAGCTTTGCTCGTTGCTCTACCACTGAGCTACTGCGGAATAATAATTTAAAATAATCGCCCGGCGGCGTCCTACTCTCACAGGGGGAGACCCCCAACTACCATCGGCGCTGAGAAGCTTAACTTCCGTGTTCGGGATGGGAACGGGTGTGACCTTCTCGCTATCGCCACCAGACAAGTTCAAGACATATTCTATTATAATGTCTTTTAGGATTATTTCAAGAGAAAATTAAAAGTTCGTTCTCTCAAAACTAGATAATCCAGAAGAAGTAACTGTATCCGAGAATACCATTTCAAATTGTGGTTAAGTCCTCGATCGATTAGTATCAGTCAGCTC
>NZ_PGVC01000066.1:0-10300 GCF_002860225.1 Bacillus sp. V33-4 | reverse complement strand
ATGAATCCGCTTACACGTTTTAGGTGGAAATAAATTCCGCCAACAAATGCTTGACTCAAACTTAACCTTGGAACACCTTGCTTTTACGACAAGTTTCAGTTATTTTGTATATATAAGAAACCGTAAATGAATAGGACAGGCTTTGAAAAAGACTAGTACTTTTGCACCCCGTTTTTCCAGAGAGTTTGTGGTTGGTGAAAACAAACAACGGAGCAATCGGAATGGACTTTGTGAGCCTCACGGAGGAACTACTGATTATGCAAACGATTTTTTCAGGAATACAGCCAAGCGGTACGATTACTCTTGGCAACTATATCGGGGCGATGAAGCAATTTGTTGAACTTCAGCACAATTATCAATGTTACTTTTGTATAGTGGATCAACATGCGATTACAACGCCGCAGGATAAGACGGTTCTCAGAAAAAACATTAAAAGCCTGGCTGCACTCTATTTGGCGGTAGGAATCGATCCGAATAAAGCGACATTGTTTATCCAGTCAGAGGTTCCGGCCCATGCCCAGGCCGGGTGGATGATGCAATGCGTGGCCTATATCGGGGAACTGGAAAGAATGACGCAATTCAAAGATAAGAGTGCCGGCAAAGAGGCGGTTACGGCTGGACTGCTCACCTATCCGCCACTGATGGCCGCCGATATTTTACTATACAATACAGACCTTGTTCCCGTCGGAGATGATCAAAAACAGCATCTCGAATTAACAAGGGACCTAGCGGAAAGATTCAATAAAAAATACAATGACATTTTCACGATTCCCGAAGTCAGCATCTCCGAGGTTGGTGCAAGAATTATGTCCTTGCAGGAACCGACTAAAAAAATGAGCAAATCCGATCCAAACCAAAAAGCGATGATTACGATGTTGGATGATCCGAAGTTAATTGAAAAGAAAATTAAAAGTGCTGTCACTGATTCGGAAGGAATGGTCAAATTCGATAAGGAAAACAAGCCTGGGGTTTCAAATCTCTTATCAATTTATTCGATTCTGACAGGAAGGACAGTTGATGACCTTGAGGCACAATACGCAGGTAAAGGTTACGGAGAATTTAAGTCAGATTTAGCCGAGGTTGTTGTTAATACCATAGAACCAATTCAAGCAAAGTACTATGACTTAATCGATTCAAGTGAATTGGATCGGATTCTGGATGAAGGCGCTGAAAAAGCGAATAAAGTTGCTTTCAAAATGCTCAAAAAAATGGAAAATGCGATGGGTCTGGGACGGAAAAGAAAATAAGAAGCCACGAAGAAGGAGCTGAAATATCAGCTCCTTTTTAGTTAACTTTAGGTCCATGTTCCATCTCCCACAGTTTTTCGAAAAACGGCTGCCCCTTTATGATATTTTCACATAAAACAGCGTGCTTGCTTGTCCAGCCTATTTTCGTTTCTTCAAACAAATGCTTCCACGCCTCTTCACAATGCATTTGCTGGATTTCGCTATATTTTTCGGGATGCCATTCGGTATACCAATAGCGGATTTCGGCTTCGTTTTGCGAAGAATGCAGCTGATCGAGAGCCATAAATAAAAGTTGCTTTAATTGCCGTTCTTTTCTCGTCAGCCCTCTCATTAAATGGGGTTCTGGCGAGAGGATATGAAAGCTTTTTAAGGTTGATTGTTCATGAAAATCGTATACAGTGGTTTCCTGATTTTCAAGCATTTCATAGACGAGTTGTTCCTGCCTCGGAATCAGCCTGCTTTTCCGGATTGGAATATTATAACCGATTGTATCCACCGCTAATATTCCTGTGCCATCTGAAACTATGAAGCAATATTCAAGCTGGGTGCGTTCATGGTTTTTCCGTAAATATGCTTTTTGAAACACATCGTCCATAAGTTGTTGAGGCAACTCCGATAAATCGTTTTCTATGTAGTTGTATAACAGAGTATCAATTTTCAAAAGCGGTACTTGATCCAGTAGCTCAACACCGTCGTCCTTTCGCCATTCATGAAAATGACAAATATTATATCCGTTCTCTTCCCCTTCGAACCAGTTCACCCAAACATCATGAAGATATAGCATGAATTTAACCCCCGCTTCAACAAACTGTTTATCATTCAGTATGGGCAGTTGGAAGTTAATTTATTCCTTTTTTAATCGCATCAGGCGTCTACTTTTCTTGTCGATGATCCGGGTAATAGATGCTTACCGAAATAATGATGATTCCAATCAGGAGTAGATAACATTCAAACCGTGTGCTAACAAAAGACAGATAATCGGTAAGGTTGAGTCCGGTTGCCAGTAAATTTAGGTAGATGATCAGGCTAACTCCCCCGGAAACGGCAAGTCCAAAACCGGTGAGCAGCAAGAATAACCTAAAAGCCATGCAAACGAACCCGAATCCGGCTTGAATTTCGTTTAATCGTTAACATATCCATGTTTATCACCCCTGGATTTTCCTGTTTGCCTTAAATATATGTGGTGATAAATACATATATGTACAGGCCATGTTTTCAAGCAGGATGATTATTGTTCGTGAACGAGTTGTGCGATCAAGGGGTTTTTCATCAATAGGATTTAGTTTTTAGGATCCAGAAAACGGTTTGCAGGCAGCACGAGCGACCTCTTAATGGAGAAATTCCCTTCCTTTTTGAAATCCGAAATAATTTGGTAACCGATCGCATATCCGAGCAGGCGCGGATATGGACCTGTGCCGAATAAAAGCATGTCATGTTTTGTATTGTTTCTGGACAAGTCCAGATTTTCAGATACATACTTGTCCCAGTAGCGGACTAATTCTTTTTCCGAGTAAAAATAACACCAATTTCCAATGTATTTTTTGCCGCAATAATGATTGACTGCTTCTTCAGCCAGCCCTTCCATTATGATTGAATCGAGCAAAGTGTATTTTTCAAGCGGTTTTTTTATTTTGTGCATACGGCAAACATGATGATATTCATGGACAAAGAGTGCTTCTATTTCTTTTATATCGTCGCCGGGCGAAAGAAATAGAAATACTTTGTCTTTGAAAGAAACTCCAGCTTTGCCGTCGGTTTCCTTCATCAATCTCCGGTTTTCTTCATTGATGGGAAAAATAAATACCGGCACATCCGGGCCGTTCCAAAATTTTTTGTACTTATTGAACAGGTCACCAACCTTGGTCCAAATTTTACTTTCCAATAATGTCAAATATGTTTTTTTACTGGTTCTGCCAGGTCGGTACATTCCGAACTCCAGTAAGTATTCATAAATATTCTTCGGATCATCGTTCTCAAAAAGGTCAGCGAATTTACTGCATATTTTGACCGGATTATCAAACTGGCGCATCATCCATTCATCTGTATTAATAATCCCCATTTATCACCACTCCATATAAACTCATTGTCCTTTTTCAGTTTATGAGCAAGGTGAATTTTGGTGATTTTCACAAACAGAAAAAGAGCGGTATTTGACCGCTCTCCTGGTTATGCAAGAAATTGAAACATTTATCAATATAAAGTAGTCGCTCCAATTCCGGTTGTCGCCTTAATTTGAGATAATAATGAGTAATCGTTACTCTCATACATCTTTAAGGTAAGAGAACTTGCTTCTAACATACTCATAGTCTCAGCTTCTTCTACATATTCCGATTTCTATACAGCAAATAAATAAAAAAAGGGGCACCTATTCCTGATACAAACACCCCTGCTGGAAGATCTAGCGGGAGAAACGCAGTTCTGGCCACCACATCTGCTAAAATAACAATTAGTCCTCCTATCAAAGCGGCAACAGGTACCAACCCCCCAAAAGATCGGCCAACCAGTTTTCTTGCAATATGAGGTGCAATTAAGCCGACAAATCCGATTCCTCCGGCATATGCCACAGCAGAACCTGCCAACGCCACAGAAACAATAAGCAGGGCAAAGCGGTGATACTGCACCCTTGAGCCCAAACCTAAAGCCACTTGATCACCCAGTTCCTGCACATTAACCTCTCGGGAAAATAGAAGGGCAAGCGGAACAAAAATCAGCACCCACGGCAACATTGAATAAACATTTTCCCAATTTGCTCCATAGACGCTTCCTGTTAGCCAAATATAAGCCTGCCCTGTTGTGTAAGTTCGATTAAGGACGATCATCATCGTTGTTAAAGCACCCATTGCTGCTGCCACTCCAATTCCAATGAGTACAAGGCGGATAGGTGTGACACCCTTTTTCCAGGCTAAAATGTAAATGACAAGTGAGACAATTCCGGCCCCCAATATGGCGGCAAAAGGGATGAACTTAATACTGATTGTCCCCGAAAAGTACGTAATAAACAAAACTGCTGCAGCCGAAGCACCACCGGTTATTCCTATAATATCGGGAGAAGCTAAAGGATTCCGGACGATCCCCTGCAAGATTAGGCCGGATACTCCAAGTGCCATGCCGACAAGTAAAGAAAGAATCATTCTAGGAAGTCTAAGGGTATCAATAGTAAATTGGTATTCCGTACTTTCCAGCCCCAATAAGTGTAATAGTACAATCAAAGGATTGATCATAGTACTTCCTACGGATAGCCCCACTATAAACAACAACAGCGATAAACAAAGTAATAATGAAAAAATAACAACCATTTTTTTTTCTATATGAAAAGAAAATCTGCCTAATCTATCCCGTACTGAGAAATACTTGCTCATTCCTTGTTAAACCCCCTGCGTGCAATATAAATAAAAAATGGGGTGCCAATAAACGCCGTCATGACTCCAATGGGCATTTCTTGGGGCATAATGACAAACCTTGCCGCCACATCAGCCAATAATAATAAACTGGCGCCCAACAATGCACAATAGGGAACAATCCACCGATAATCAATGCCAACCAGCGAACGAACAATATGAGGTATAATGAGACCAATAAAACCAATGGAACCGCCAACAGCAACGGAGCCGCCAGCCAGGATTACAACAACGAATGCAATTAATATTTTTACTAAAATGATTCGTTGGCCCAGACCTTTCGCTATGTCTTCTCCAGATGTCAAGATATTAACGGCATGCCCCAACAGGAAGGCCAAAATTACTGCGCTTGCCATAAAAGGCAGGATTGGTTTAAGCATATCCAAGGTTCTGCCGGCTACAGAACCGGACAGCCAAAAGAGCATTCCTTCCAGATTTTGTTCATCAAGGACTAACAAACCTTGGGTAAAAGAAACAAATAAGGCTGAAATAGCAGCACCCGCCAGAACAATTTTTATTGGTGACAATCCATCGCTTCCCAGTGAACCAAGAAAATAAACTAGAATTGCTGCAACTGCCGCCCCTAAAAAACCCATCCACATGAGATGTATCAAAGACGTAACTGAAAAAAATGAAACAGCAAAAACGATAAAAAACAGAGCGCCGGCATTGATTCCAAAAATACTCGGGGAAGCCAGCGGGTTTCTTGTTAATGCCTGCATAAACGCCCCCGCTATCGCAAGGCTTGCTCCAATTACCGTTGCTATGACAGCCCGTGAAGTTCGTGTGGTTGTGATAATTACATGCTCTGTTGAAGACGGATCAAAATGTAATAAAGCCTCGATTGCAGTTTTAAATGGAATTGGCGTCTGACCCAAAGCAATACTTAAAGTAAAAGAGATGGCAAAAAGACCAAATCCGAGTATTAAACCTAAAAATTTTGAGTGTGTACGAAGAAATAGATGTGTCATTTCCTCCCTCTACTTTCATGAATTTAGTTTTTTAAATGACAAAAATAGGAGGATTATAAAATCCTTCCTATTCTGTCTACCTTCGGCTATTTACTTCTCCAACTCAAAATGCTTGTAAAGGTCATCCAGCATGTTATTTGCTGAAATAATGCCTCCGCCATTATTCCAGGTAACCTCATCCACCATATATACCTGATTGTTTTTCACAGCATCAAGATTTTTCCATAATGGATGACTGGTCCATTCTTCATATGATTTTTTAACCGCTTCACCGCTTGTATCATCAAAATTAAATACAAAGAAGCTATCCGCATTCATATTAGGAATACTTTCTTTATCCGTTAGCTTAAGTACAACTGTACCCTTTTCCGCTTCTTTTTGTTGAAATTCAGGACGTACAAACCCAAGTTCACCTAATATATCTCCAGCAAAGCCTGTTATATAAATACGGGAGTGATCTTCCCTGAAATTAAGTACGGATAGCTCAATTGGCCATTTATCACCCATTTTGGCAGAAATCTTTTCTTTAAAATCAGCAACCCTGTTGTCCCAGTCAGAAACAAGTTCATTTGCTTTGTCTTCCTTATTTAGCGCTGTTCCAATCAAATCAACCGTTTCTTTAAAATTAAAAACAGTCTCATGAGTAACGGTTGGGGCAATTTGAGATAATTGATCATAAATTTTTTCATGACGCAGCTTAGAAGCGATAATCAAATCCGGTTTCAATTTTGAAATTTCTTCAAGGTTCGGCTGTGTTTCCAAACCCACATTTTGGACTCCTTCCAAATCGTTTCTAAGGTATTTATAAATCGGCTGTTCTACCCAGGACTCAACCACTCCTACCGGTTTTACTCCAAAGGCAACAGCAACATCGGTGGCCCCTTGGTATAAGGTTACAATTCTTTTTGGTGTTCCCTTAATGGTTGTTGTTCCCATTGCATGAGTAATGTCACGGGAACTTTCTAACCCTGCAGCTTGCTTTCCTTCAGTTCCTTCTTTTTGTTCTGTCTGTTCCGCCTCTTTATTTTCTTTCGATCCTTCTCCTGATGATTGACTTCCACATCCAGTTAAAATCATTGCAAGGGATAAAATGATTGCGAGCAAAGAAAATGAATATTTTCTTTCAAATGAGTATGTAATTCCTGGCATGTAGATTCCTCCTAATTGATAGTGATAATTTTTATCAGTAATAAATTATAATTCATAATCTTTGAATACCTACTGAACGTGTTTTCCCCTTTTATTAAAATATTGATGAGAATCTGTCAAATTAAGCGGGGTTTTATTTGGAAAGTTCCTCTCTAATTAATATTGAAAATCATTATCAATTAAGATGATAAAATAATTAGGGATTTTAGTCAATAGAAATTTAATTAAAGATTATTAATTGTTTGAATATCCTAATTTCCGATTCTTTGAAGTTTGCTTTTAATGGGGCAAATTCTGCAATAACCAATTCCTTCAAGGTCTTCTTCCAGTAGATAATACATACAGCAAGTTTTCCGGCATGGATTTTGTTCAAGTTCTTCTCCAATTTTCAAATATTCTTTAATCGGATTTTCTTTTAAATTAAATAAGTCGCCTTCCGCATTTTTTAGAAATTGAAAGTCACTGTTCAGTCGTTCGATTTTGACCAGTTCAACGTCTCTGGACAATATTTTCCGATAGATGGAGTTGATTCGAATGGCTACGTTTTCCCACAGTATTGATGGAGAAAGACGGGATGTTTTTTGCAATGTATTTAAAACAGGAGTAATGTGTTCAGAAAAAAGAGAGCGTAATACGTTTACACGCCATTGTTCCCTCTCTAAATTCGTTGTTTCCTCCCAAGGGCAACATTCTAATTGAATACATAATTCACGTTCTTTACTCAATGCACATGCTTTAACAGGTAATTTAAGCGTACAATTGTATTGGACCATACTATACAAGGTAGACGCTACGATGAGATAAGCATACCTTTTAGAAAACATCGAAGCCGCGACTGATAAATTTGGTGCTTTTATCTGCAACATTAATTTTTGTAAAAATACTCGGCATTTTTCTTCATTTAAAAGATCCGACATCTCTATATCCTTGGGTTTCTCATGCTCTAAATGTATATTGAATGTCTTAAGTTTATTCATCATCATACTGTTCATTTTTATCATCCTAATAACAAATTTCAATTCTAAATCAGTAAAATAAAGAATATTAAATTGAATAAAAAGCACCTGCTTAAGTTCTAAAAGTAAAAAAAAGAAATTGCGTGCTGACCCGTCATAAATATGGCGAGAATGAACACGCTCCAGCTTAACCTTTAAGAAATTGCCATTGTGTCTGTCCTAACCTTAGTAATTTACCAATCTTCTTGATTTCTCTGTTTTTTCTTTTTCTATTGCACGTTCCATTAATATTTTATAATTCAGGTGGTTGAATTTATAAATACCGTCTTGATCGGCGATAATATAGTCACCCGATTCAAAAACGACTCCACCTACACTTACTGGAGTGTTGACTTCCCCTTCCAACTTTAAATTTCTCGTCGTCTTTGGTGAAACGGATTCATAAAACACCGGTATACGACTCCTCCTTAAATATTCAAAGTCTGTTACTGCCCCACCAACTATAACGGCAGATAATCCGATTTCTTCTGCTTTTCTGGCTCTAAATTCTCCCCAACAAGCATGTGTTTTATTCCCTGAAGCATCAATAACTAAAATATCCCCTTCTTTAGCATGTTGAAGAGCTATATTTAATGGGTAACCATCTCCACTTGATAATTTTACCGTAATAACTTCCCCATACACTTTAGTAACGGATACTGTACAATTAAAATTAGCTATGAAACCAAAATCGGTAAAGTGCCCTATTGTCGAAGTGCTAACCGATTTAAATTCTTCTATCTCATCCGCAGTATATTTCTGCACTCTTTCTCTAACCGTTAACATTCTGGCCTCCTTGCTAATTCAAATAAAATGGATTATATCCTATCCCCTTTCCAGATGGCATCGCCCCCGGGACACCATCTGATTCCAGTAAAGGACGAATGATTAGCTTCACCGGCCACTCTTTTCTTTCGAACAGCTCATAGTGCAGTACTTCCCTATCCGCTTCAGGTATATCGATTGATAGCAACGCTTCCCTTAATTTCATTTCTGTTATTTCCCAAAATATATTTTCTGGAATATGATAGATTTTGGATAACGATTCCATTATTACAGCCAAATTCACTTGTATGCCAAGGGATTGGATGTAAAAAATTAATTTTTCAATCGATTCGTTATATAAGGTGTTTGAATAACCGGGTCTTATATGGTACCCAGGATCTTTAATTTTATGTTTTTCTAAATACGTTTGATGCAAGCGGACTGAATCATGGTCTCTAAATAATAATCCAACTATTTTTTTATTTTTTAGTACTACACAACAATTTTGGCCGTGAATCTCCGGTACAATCCCGACTTTAAACAACCTCATTGTAATATCATGAAATACAGTCGCTAAATCTGTATAAAAGCTGATAACATCTTCATTTGATAGAGTTTCTTCTAATAATTCACTTAAAAAATGATGGCCTTGAAGTTCGACGCCTAAAGAAGACATGGGTATAATTTTATAACCATTATTCATAATTTCTTGAGGATAAGTTCTTACTTGGGCTGCCAAATGGCGCGGATGATCATCAAAAAGCCCTATAGATTGAGGCATATATCCCCACCAATTTTTTTCTTCACATAAGAATACTCTGTTAGCAAGAGTCTCGTCGCAAGCTACAGCTTGTCTAAACATTTGCTCTCCGGCTATACCATTTAATAATTTAACGACTGGCAAGTATCTGGCAGCACCCAATGACTTAACACTAATTGGTAGTTTCAACATTTTCGTTGATTCATGGGGAGATGTTAATGAACGCACAGAGGATGTGGCCAGGAAATCGCCAACTTTTGAATCCAGGATGATAATTATTTTATCCTCTAATTCTTGTTTAAAATTTGGGATGATAATGTTTTTAAGCTGCCACGGATGAACAGGTATGATCGTATATTTATCTTTGGAAATCCCTTTGAGTATTAACTCGTTTTCAATGATCGCTTTTTCCTCGTCTTTTAGAATATCAAGGCTTTCCAGTCCATTTTCCGGGCACCCTTTTACGACTGAATCATTACATATTGCCACCCAACATAAGGTCGTCTGTCTCCCGAATTCAGCCATATACTTTTGATAATCGATTGGTGTAAAACCTATTTTTGCTTTGGACAAAGGATGAAACGGCCGATCACGTAAAGATGCGATCATCTCGCCTTTAACAAACCAATCATAAGCTGACGTGGGCTTAATAGTTTCGTAATCATCCATCCGTTTTAGACTAAGATTTAATTGCTCTATAGACACTTTTAACCCTTCCAGAAAATCTCCTACACCCGAATGTGCATATGCTTCTTTAGACAACGAATGTTCCAGCACCAATTTGCTGAGTTCTATAGGTGAACTTATCGCCACCCAATCATGGTTCTCCTTCTTATAAATAGAAGAACCAGACACCCACTGATAGCCCTGTCTATAACTTTTTTCCATAAGAAAACATAATTTATCGATATAAACCAAAGTTTGTTTAAATTCGGGATAAAGTTCTTGAATAAGTATGAGTAAAATGTTTGTAGGAGAATTATTTCCCTTCTCATCCAGATAATGGCGTAGCCGT
>NZ_PGVC01000065.1:0-29023 GCF_002860225.1 Bacillus sp. V33-4 | reverse complement strand
TGGAACACCCTGAAACCCGAGGACAAGAAGACAATATCTAATTCCTGTTTTCTACTCTACAGAACACTACATGCTGCTGAATATGCGGAACCGTGCCCGGAATTAGCGAAACCGGGATTGCTCCTAAAAAGCACCACAACTGCGTCCTCCTGGAATCCCTCTCGATGCCTGATTTAAAAAGCTTGAACTAGAACCCGGATCATTCCTAAAATAGAGTTGACTGAATGAATTTTCATAAAGCAATTCTTTAATTGAAAAACGAACAGTTACTTAATGTTAAGAAGTATTATTCGTTTCCTACGGCATCTCCTGTATATCTAGACCACTTCATTCGTTTTTCGGTTCAGCTTGTTATATTGTGAAATTCACTCAACTATATAATTTGGGAGGAACACGATGGAACCTTATTTATTAAAAGCGCAAAATGGCTATTTAATGTTCACCATCAACCGGCCGGAAAAAAGAAATGCGATCAACTATGAGATTATCGATGGTTTGCATGAAGCGATCGAGATGATGAAAAAACCGGAATTGAAGGGGCTGGTCATTACCGGAGCAGGCGATAATGCCTTTTGTTCAGGGGGAGATTTAGCGGTCTTCCATCTTCTGAAAACTGAACAGGAAGCATATGGTATGCTCTCGAAAATGTCAGAAATCCTTTTGCGGCTATTGCTGCTCCCAAAGCCGACTTTTGCTGCCATGAACGGAACAGCTGTTGGCGGCGGCTGTGAACTTGCCGCTGCCTGCGACTTTCGAATCGCGAAAAAGGGAGTTAAGGCAGGGTTTGTTCAAGGAAAACTAGCAATCACAACGGGATGGGGCGGAGGTACGATTTTAGCTGAGAAAATTCCTGCTGCCAACGCCATAAAAATGCTGATGGAAGCCAGAGTGTATCAGACGGAAGAATTAACGAATCTAGGATTTATTGATTACATAATAGAAGAAAACGATTTAACATTCATCCATCATATTGAAAAGATATTTCCTCTCGAAGGGTCTGTATTAGCAGCATACAAAGCAATGCTCATCAGAAAATGGCTGGCAGCCAATATAGCTTTGCGAATTGAAAAAGAAGTGAGAGAATGTGCAAAGTTATGGGGAATGGAAGAGCATCATAACCAGGTTGATAAATTCATGAACAATAAATGATTTTAGATTTTCTTTTTAACAACATCATCATTGCATTCTATCTTTCCTAGCACTCGCATAAGAATGAATAAGGTGAACTACTATTAAAGGAAGCTTTTGTCTTCCTTTGTGGCAGTTATACGGTTTATGCAGGTTTAACGCTGATGGCCTGATTCTTCGGTAAGAAGCTTGGGAAAGGCCTGCTGGACTCCACTCACTAAACGCTGGGAGGGATTTGTGAATGTCAACGACACGCCAGGATGCCTGGTCACAGGATGAAGATTTACTGCTTGCCGAAATCGTTTTGCGGCATATAAGAGAGGGAGGAACACAGCTGCAGGCATTTGAGGAAGTGGGTAAACAGCTGTCGCGAACGGCTGCAGCATGTGGTTTTAGATGGAACTCCTACGTACGTAAACAATATAAATCAGGGATCGAACTGGCCAAGAAGCAGCGGAAAGAATTAAAGAAGAATCCAGAAGCAATTGAAAAAGAAAGCCCGGGAGAACCGCAATATTCCGTTCCGGAAGAGCATGCCGAAGCTCCAGAAAGCCCGGGGTCTGTTCCGGAAATACGTTTTGAGCAGGTCATTCTTTATTTAAACCAGCTTTATGAACAGGCGGGGCAGACCAATACCACAGAGGCTGGCAAATATGAAGCGAAAATTAAAGACTTGGAGAAAAAAACCTTTTACCTCGCTGCTGAAAATGAAAAGCTGCTAAAGGAGCTAAAAACAGTTGAAGAGGATTACAGGGCGTTAATAGAAGTAATGGAGCGGGCGAGGAAAATCTTCGTTTTACAGGATGAAGACAGGCAGCAGCAAAAAGTGAAATTTCAGATGGATAAGAACGGAAACCTCGAAAGGGTTGAAAAATAACCAGGCGGACTTCATTAAGTCCGCCTGGTTATTTTAAGGTGCTAAAAGAGCAGGTCAAAACCTGCAGTTCTTAATGTACCTGCTCTTTAACCCCTGCCGGGAACCATAAAAGTGGGTTTTCCCCCAAGTCGCGGTCCATATCATAGGTAACAGGGACAAAGTCCATCTTTTCCCAGAACCCCTGGGACCGAACTCTGGGACTTGTTTTGATTGGCATATTAAAGCTTTTAGCGAAGTCGACTAGTGCTTTTCCATAGCCTTTCCCTTGATAGTCGGGCAATACCTCAAGCTTCCATAACTCAAGATAATCCAGAGGCGGGTCAAAATAGCGGTTGAATTTCCCTTCGACCTGATATAAGCTCATTCTCGCTACAAGCTTATTTCCAAAATAAATCCCGTAAAAAGGTGAATCGCTGTCATTTTCAATAATATTTGCTTCAAGATCCTCGAGCATCGACAGTTCCTGGATGCCATATTCTTTAAATTTCTTAAACTCTTCAAGAGTTTTGTAGTTTACCTTTAATTTGTCTACTTTAAACCCCATTATAATCCCCCTCGCCTGAATTTCCGGTTTACAGTATAATTTAATGTCCATCAGAATACGATGGATTGACGCTGCTAAAACTTAACGCATTATTATTAGTAGTTTATTCATGAAGTTTCCATAAAATAATTATATAACAAAATAACAAAAAATTCTGCATAGAAATACGAAAGCGTTTTCACGCAAAAGCAGGAATCGGGCAGAAGATTGTAGAAATTCTCTATGGAGCCGCTATAACCGAAGAAAGGGGAAAGGGAATGCGCAAAGTTTTAATTGCAAACAGGGGAGAAATTGCGTCAAGAATTATTAGGACGTGCCATCAGATGGGGATTGAAACCGTCGCTGTTTTTTCAGATGCTGATCAGGACATGCCGTATGTAAGGGAAGCAAAGAGTGCGTTTCGAATTGGGGAGCCACCCGTAAATAAATCGTATTTGAAAGGAAATGAAATATTGGAAATTGCCAGGGCAGAAGGAGTGGAGGGAATACATCCAGGCTATGGCTTTTTATCAGAAAATCCGGATTTTGCAAGAGCTGTCCGTACAGCAGGTATGATCTTTATTGGACCTGAAGCTGAAACGATTGAATTGATGGGAGATAAGATCGCATCAAGGCAAACGATGAAGGACGCAGGAGTTCCGGTTGTGCCTGGAAGTGAAGAAGGCATGGCAACATTGGAAGCGGCCACGGCATTCGCAGCATCGATTGGCTATCCGGTTATGCTCAAGGCGAGCGGAGGTGGTGGCGGAATTGGCATGGTGCGCTGTGAAAATGAGCAAGCGCTCACTAAGTTTTATGAATCTACGAAAGCCCGGGCTAAAGCTTATTTTGGAAGTGAGAAAGTATTTATTGAAAAGTATATCGATAATGCCCGCCATGTCGAAGTGCAAATTTTCGGCGATGTGCATGGGAACATCGTTCATTTATTTGAAAGGGATTGCTCGATCCAGCGGAGGCACCAAAAGGTTATTGAAGAAGCACCTTGCCCGTTTTTGTCTCAACAGGTTAGAGAGGAACTATATAAGACGGCAATTAAAGCTGCCGCAGCCGTTAAGTATGTGAATGCCGGGACGATTGAATTCATTGTTGATGAACAACAGAATTTTTATTTCCTTGAAATGAATACAAGACTCCAGGTGGAACATCCGGTCACAGAGCAAATTACCGGACTTGATCTTGTGAAGTGGCAAATCCTCACTGCGCGGGGTGAACAGTTGCCGCTTCTCCAGCCTGATATTTTACAAGCAGGGCATGCGATCGAATTCAGGCTATATGCAGAGGATCCGGTCACTTTTATGCCCTCGCCGGGAAAAATTGCGACCTTCACCTGGGAAGAATCTCCAGGAGTAAGAATCGATCATGGTTATGAAGAAGGCAATACTGTCACGCCTTTTTATGACCCGATGATTTCGAAGTGCATTTTTTATGGAGAAACACGAATGGATGCCATACACAATGCCGGACAATTTTTTAACAGCCTGTCGGTTGCCGGCATTAAAACAAATTTGCCATTGTTCAAAGAAATCGTTAACGATAGCGATTTTAGGAATGGCAGTTATTCAACTGGATATTTATCAAGTAAATCATTTGCTGTGAAATAAAGGAGGAAGCAGGATATGAAAGAGATTACAGCTACTATGGCAGGAACGATCTTGAATGCACTTGTGCAAATTGGGGACGAAATTACAGCCGGCCAGGAGGTTTTGATTCTCGAATCAATGAAGATGGAGATTCCGGTTGAAAGCCAGGTCGCAGGAAAAGTGGCTGAGTTGAAAGTGGATATCGGTGATTTTGTCAATGAGGGAGACGTACTTGTTGTTTTAGAATAAATCAGCAAAGAATTGGATCATCACGTAAGAACTGCATTTTCAAATCAAGGAGGCAGAGCATGACAACAGCAAAAATTTTAGAAGAAAAGCTGATCGAAAAAAGCAGGCAAATTGAAGCAGGCGGACACCCAAAGTATCACGAAAAGCTAAAGGGGCAAAATAAGCTGTTTGTCCGTGAGCGCTTGCGGCTGCTATTTGATGAAGGAACGTACCAGGAAGACGGGAAATTTGCGAATTGTCTCGAGGAAGACTTGCCTGCAGATGGTGTTGTTACAGCAATTGGCAGGATCAACGGCCAAACGGTTTGTGCGATGGCCAATGATTCAACTGTAAAGGCGGGATCATGGGGGGCACGCACTGTTGAGAAAATTATCCGTATCCAGGAGACGGCTGAAAAACTGAAAGTGCCGATTTTATACTTGGTTGATTCAGCGGGAGCAAGAATTACCGATCAACTTGAAATGTTTCCGAACCGGCGCGGCGCGGGCAAAATATTTTATAACCAGGTAAAATTGTCCGGCATGGTTCCGCAAATTTGCCTGTTATTTGGGCCTTCTGCGGCAGGCGGCGCGTACATTCCGGCTTTTTGTGACATTGTTATCATGGTTGACCAGAATGCTTCCATGTATTTAGGTTCCCCGCGTATGGCAGAGAAAGTGATTGGCGAAAAAGTTTCGCTCGAGGAAATGGGCGGTGCCCGGATGCATTGTACTGTCAGCGGCTGCGGTGATACGCTCGTATACAGCGAAGAGGAGGCGATTGAATCTGCCCGAAGCTATTTAACTTACTTCCCGGCAAGCTTTCAGGAAAAACCGCAAAAAGCGGCGGGCATTTCCGCAAAAAAGGGCCGTGATTTAGAAGAAATCATCCCTGTAAATCAAAATGCGCCGTTTGATATGTACGAATGCATTGACGCGCTCATTGATGAGGGGAGCTTCTATGAAATCAAGAAACTGTTTGCACCTGAATTGGTTACGGGATTGGCAAGAATTGATGGAAGAGCCGTCGGAATTATTGCGAACCAGCCAAAAGTCAAAGGCGGAGTGCTGTTTGTCGATTCCGTCGATAAAGGAGCAAAATTTATTCAGCTTTGTGATGCCTTCCATATTCCGTTGATCTTTTTGGCAGACGTACCTGGGTTTATGATTGGCACAAAGGTGGAGAGAGCAGGGATCATTCGCCACGGTGCGAAGCTAATCGCCGCGATGAGCTCGGCGACAGTTCCGAAAATTTCAGTCATTATCAGAAAAGCCTATGGTGCCGGGCTCTATGCCATGGCAGGCCCTGCGTTTGAACCGGACTGCTGCATTGCGCTGCCGACTGCACAAATCGCTGTAATGGGTCCGGAAGCTGCCGTAAATGCAGTTTATTCGAATAAAATTAACGAAATCGAGGATCCGAAAGAGCGGATTGCTTACGTTCAGGAAAAACAGCAGGAGTACAAAGAGCATATCGATATATACAAGCTCGCCTCCGAAATGATTGTTGATGATATTGTCGCACCTGGTGAATTGCGGAACACTTTAATTGACAGGCTCGCTTATTATGAGACGAAACAACTGAACTTCAGTGTCCGCAAGCATCCTGTCTACCCCGTCTAAACAAAAAAAGCAGCCCTTGCCAGCAATTTGGCCGGGCTGTTTTTCATAAAGTTTTCAAAAAACGATTGAAAAAATGCTCCTTTTTTCCCATGTTGTTTTATCTTCTGCTAAAATATTAACTAGAAATACCATTTGAGGTGCTTTTTATGAAGATTGGAATTATCGGCGCCGGTTCAATCGGCTTATTGTTCGGTTATTATTTGCAGTCTTATCATCATGTAACCATTTACACTAACTCCGTTGAACAGGCGGAAGCGATCAGGGCTGCAAAATTATCATGTGTGAAAAACGGGCAGCCGGATTCTGTGCCTATCGAAGCCCTTCCGTTTTCATCATGGAACGGAGAAGATGAGCTGACGGTTATCGCAGTCAAAGCTTATCAGCTGCCTGCTGTTCTTGAACAAATCAAGCTAAAATCGTCCAATAGCGGCAGCTTTTTGTTTTTGCAAAACGGCATGGGCCATTTGCGATGGCTGGATGAGCTGTCTGCCGAAAATATATATGCAGGTTCTGTTGAGCATGGTGCATACAGGACTGGGCAAGCAAGTGTCAACCATACTGGTACGGGCGTAACAAAGGTAGCCGTTTTCAAGGGAAGCGATTTTTTGCTAAGAAAGATGATTGCTCCTTTGTCTGGTGAGTTTCCATTTGTTCTTGAAGATAATGTCGAAAAAATGCTGATCAGCAAACTTATTGTCAATGCGGTCATCAATCCGCTCACGGCAGTATTAAATGTCCGAAACGGTCAATTAATTGAAAACCCGTACTATTATCGGCTTTTACAAAAAATGTTCAGCGAAATCAAAGCTATTCTTGATTTGCATGATGCAGATTCCCACTATCAAAATGTGCTCAGAATTTGCAATAAAACGGCATCCAATTATTCGTCGATGCTAACAGATATCAAAAACGGCCGAATGACCGAGATCGATTCGATTTTAGGGTACATTGTGGCTGAAGCTGAACGGAAGAAAATAGAGGCACCACTAGTAGATGCTTTTTTCCAGTGTATTAAAGGAAAGGAGTACGGGGGAGAGGAGATATAATGGAATCTGTTTTTTCATTTCTTATCGCTACATTCGTAACAGCACCATTGCTTGGGTACATACTAATTTTTGTGATCGCCAAGCAGTTAACGAAAAACCATCGCAGCTCCGTACAGCTTGCTATTGACATCAGCACGATTTTATTGATCATTTCAGTCCATTTCCTGATTGTTACGATCTGGGACAAATCGTTTTTATGGATCATTTTGCTCGGGATGATCAGCATTGCGATCGGATTTGTTTTACTCCACTGGAAAATAAAGCACGAGATTAATCTTGCTTCTCTTTTTAAAGGATTTTGGCGGTTTAATTTTTTGCTGTTCTTTTCCGCCTATATCCTGCTCATTATTTTCGGCCTCATCCAAAGGGTTTCCATACATATATCTTTGCCCTGAAAACTCTGCGGGCAAAGTTTTTTCATTTCCATGGTTGAGAATGCTATACTCTATAAAGAACTAATTACGAAAGGGAGTACTTGAATGGAGATGATAAATCTCTCACTGCCCGGAACAAGCCGATTTGCAACCGATTATGCCGGATGGGTTCCAGGCATGGAACGATTTTTTCATTATAAATATCATGAACCGGCAGAATATCGGAGCCGGATTGAAGAGCTGAACAACCGAAAATTCCATCGAAATGAGCTGGCAGACCACATTTCAGCTTTTATGGCAGCCTTCCCCGGATCGACTGCCATCAATAAATCAATTGAAAAACTCAGGCAAGAAAACAGCGTTGTTATCATAGGCGGACAACAGGCCGGAATCTTGACAGGCCCTTTATATACGATACATAAAATTATTTCGATTATCAGTTTTGCCAAGCAGAAGGAACGAGAGCTGAACATACCAGTGGTGCCTGTTTTCTGGATTGCCGGTGAAGATCATGATTTTCAAGAGGTTAATCATGTATACGTATGTGAAAAAAAACGCATTGAAAAATGGAACTATCCTGAACGAATTCTTGAAAAGAAAATGGTTTCTGATATCCAAATTGACGAAGAAATTTGCAAAAGGTGGATTGAAGAAGTAATTGAGAGTTATGGGGAAACAGAGCACACTAGCAAACTGCTTCAATTTACCGGACAGCTACTTAAGAAAAATCTTAATTTCGTCGATTTCTTTAGCGCAATCATTCTCGAGTTATTTAAAGAATATGGGCTGTTAATCGTAGATTCGGGCAATCGGGACCTTAGAATGCTCGAAAAAGAAATTTTGATAAGACAAATAAAAGATCATCAGCAAATTACAAACGCGGTTCATTTCCAACAGCAGCAGCTTGTCGCAGCCGGCTATAACAAGACGATCGAAATTGCCGAAAATGCCGCGAACTTATTTTATTATGACAGTACTGTCAACGAACGGATTTTGCTTGAATTTCGCCCGGAGGCTCAGCTTTTTATCGGCAAAAATGGCCGTGTTTCCTTCACTGAAGCAGAGCTGATCGAATTGGCGAACGAATTCCCAGAAAGATTAAGCAACAATGTTGTAACAAGGCCGTTAACCCAGGAATGGCTGTTCCCCACGCTTTCGTTTATCGGCGGTCCTGGCGAGATTGCGTACTGGGCAGAGTTGACAAAGGTTTTTGAACATTTCCAAATGAAGGTGCCACCGATTGTTCCCAGGTTAAACATGACGATTCTTGACCGTTCATTGGAAACAGATTTAACAGACCTGGAGATCAGCGTTGCTGAAGCTTTAACAAACGGGGTCGAAGCTGCAAAAACCCATTTTTTAAATTCGATTAAAGACGATGAGCTCGAACGCTTGTTTAGCGAAACGAGGCAGCAACTCAATGATAAATATCAGCTGATTCAAAATGTAGTCAAGCAAAAATATGCCGGATTGCTTCCTTTATTGGAGAAAAACGAAAAGGTCGTCCAAAGCCAAATCGATTTTATGGCGGATAAGCTTGACCTCGAAATACGGCTTCGCCATGCAAATACCTTAAATAAACTGGCCAGGATTGAGACTGCGCTTAAACCGCTTGGACTTCCCCAGGAGCGAGTTTGGAATATTTTTTACTATTTAAACAAGTATGGACTCGATTTTGTCAATGAGCTCCTAATGCTGCCATATGAATTTGATGGAACTCATAAAATTATTAAAGTTTAACTACCTG
The DNA here is from genome assembly GCF_002860225.1 of Bacillus sp. V33-4. Classification (NCBI taxonomy): domain Bacteria; kingdom Bacillati; phylum Bacillota; class Bacilli; order Caryophanales; family Bacillaceae; genus Bacillus; species Bacillus sp. V33-4. The sequence continues at coordinate 19,877 of NZ_PGVC01000065.1, read as the reverse complement.
ACCTTATCTAATGATAAGGTTTTTTTGTTTTTTATCGGCAGTATTCTTCGCGTTATTTCGCTGCTGCAGTTGGGAAATTAGTACACGTTTGAATCGTCTTTTTATAGAAGTAATTACTATGAGCGAAGAGAATATTTAAAAAAGTGTGGAGAAAAGTGGGGGGATGTGGTACATTTTAGATAGAAAGTGGGGTTACGGGCATGTTCATGGGTGAATACCATCATAACGTTGATAACAAAGGCCGCTTAATCGTGCCCGCAAAGTTCCGTGACAATCTCGGCGAAATGTTCGTATTAACACGGGGCCTTGATCAATGTTTATTTGGCTATCCCATTTCTGAATGGAAGCTGATCGAAGAGAAGCTAAAAGGCCTTCCATTAACGAAAAAAGACGCGCGCGCCTTCACCCGTTTTTTCTTTTCAGGTGCTACAGAATGTGAATTGGATAAAATGGGACGCATCAACATCGCTTCTCCACTTGTTCAGTATGCAAAATTGGAAAAAGAATGTGTCGTTTTAGGTGTTTCCAATCGAATTGAAATATGGAGCAAAAGTATTTGGGAAGAATATTTCGACCAATCTGAAGAATCTTTTGCTGAAATTGCTGAAAATATGATTGGTTTTGATATATAAAGGGAAAGTTATATCGATATAATTCCCTGCTCGTTTGATTGGAAGGATGAAAAGATCATGTTTCAACACACAACAGTATTGCTTCATGAAACGGTAGATGGGTTAAATATTAAACCGGATGGTACATATGTTGATTGCACACTCGGTGGGGCAGGGCACAGCGCCTTAATCCTTTCCAAGTTATCAAAGGACGGCAAGTTGTTCTCTTTTGACCAGGATGAAACGGCGATTGCCAATGCTTCAGAAAAGCTGACAGAATACGGTGACCGCATCACGCTCATTAAAAGCAACTTTGCCCATTTGAAAAAAGAATTGAACGATCGTGGTGTAGAACGTGTTGACGGTGTCTTATACGATCTCGGTGTGTCCTCTCCCCAGCTTGATACCGCTGAAAGAGGATTCAGCTACCATAATGACGCCCCGCTCGATATGAGAATGGATAAAACCGGCGATCTATCGGCTTATGATGTGATTAATAACTGGCCTTACGAGAAGCTGGTAAGGATTTTTTTTCAATATGGCGAAGAAAAATTTTCTAAGCAGATTGCCAGAAAAATTGAGGCAGCAAGAGCAACAGCACCGATTGAAACAACAGCCCAGTTGGTAGATCTCATAAAGGAAGCGATACCTGCCCCAGCCCGCAGAAAAGGGGGACATCCGGCCAAACGAGTTTTTCAGGCGGTCCGGATTGCCGTTAATGATGAACTTGGGGTTTTTGAGGATTCTCTCGAGCAGGCAATCGATATCTTAAGTCCTGGAGGAAGAATCAGCGTGATTACCTTCCATTCGTTAGAGGACAGAATTTGCAAAACAGCTTTTAAGAAAGCAAGTGAAGGGCCGGAACTGCCGCCCGGGCTGCCGATCATTCCGGATGAGTTCAAGCCAAAAATGAAGCTGATTACACGCAAGCCGATTGTGCCTGGCGAAGAAGAAATAGAACAAAACAACCGGGCCAGATCTGCAAAACTAAGAATTGCGGAAAAAATATAAAAGAAGTCAATATTTGAATCGGAGGGGAAAAGATGAGTAATTTAGCAAGAAAGTTACAGCAAGAGCAACAGCAGCGGCATGTTGAAGTACCAAAAAAAGCATCGATGAAAAATCCTTGGCTGACCCCTGGTGAAAAATTTCTTGGTATCGTATTTGCTGCCGTGATTAGTTTTGGTGCCATACATATTGTTTCAAGCCAGGCAGCTATTTATGAAGTGAATAAAGATATTCAGCTTCTTGAGACTTCTATCCAGGAACAGCAAAAAGTAAATGGGGATTTGGGAAATCAAGTGGAAGAATTAAGTACATCTGAACGTATTAGGGCAGAAGCAGAAAAGCTTGGTTTAAAGCTTAATGAAAATAATGTGAAGGTTGTGCAGGATTAATGAGGAAGCAGCCTAATATGAATGCAGGAGCAGCGGGATTATTTATAATATTCAGCTTGCTCTTTTTTGTCTTAATATATAGGTTTGTTTCCATTCAATGGACCGGTGAAGTTGGGGGGCAGGCGCTTGCGGCCAGAGCGGAGCTAAAACATACAAAAGAAAAAGAGTTGGACGCAAGGCGCGGAACTATTTATGACCGCACCGGTGAGACGATCGCGGAAGATACGACTTCCTATACTTTGGCAGCGATTTTGAATGACTCAATGACGACCGACCCAAAAAAACCAAAGCATGTGGTAGACCCGAAAAAAACGGCGAGAGAACTGTCAAAGTTTATTGATGTTAGCGAGGCGGAAATATATAAACAGCTGACAAAAGAAGGTATGTTCCAGGTTGAGTTTGGCAAAGCGGGCAGTGATATCTCGCATGATAAGAAGGAACAGATCGAAGCGTTGAAATTGCCCGGGATCATTTTTATGAGAGATATGAAGCGCTTTTATCCAAACGGTGTCTTCTCTTCCCATGTAATCGGTTTTGTTGAAAAACAGGAAAATGAAAACGGGGCAGTTTCCTCAGTTGGAAAGCTGGGCTTAGAACAACAGCTTGATACTATTCTGCGAGGGAAACCTGGAATTATTCATTATCAGGGGGACAGATGGGGTTTTTTACTCCCTGATGGCAAGGAACAAATTAAACCTGCTAAAGATGGCAAAGATGTTTATTTAACACTGGATAAAAAGATTCAAACATTTTTAGAGGATGCGATCAGTAAGGTCGACAAAGAATATAAGCCAAAGAAAATCATTGCGATTGTAGCAGATCCAAAAACTGGCGAAATTTTGGCGATGGCGCAGCGTCCGACCTTCCATCCCAAAACAAGAGAAGGACTCGAAAAATCATGGTATAACGAAGCGATTGAAACTTCGTTTGAACCTGGTTCGACGATGAAGATTTTTACGCTTGCTGCGGCCGTGCAGGAAAATGTTTTTAATGGTAATGCTGACTATCAGTCAGGAAGATACAAAGTTACAGAAAACTCAGCGGAGATTGGTGATCATAATGGTCATGGCTGGGGAAGAATTACCTACCTGGAGGGGGTCCAGCGGTCATCAAACGTTGCGTTTGCAAAAATCGCTGCAGAGCAGCTCGGGTTTGATAGATATCGCGAATACTTGACGAAGTTTGGCTTGGACAAGCCAACCGGTATTGACTTGCCAAACGAAGTATCAAGTAAAATCGTTTATACTTACCCGATTGATAAGATTACGACAGCGTATGGACAGGGAACAGCAATCACGCCGATTCAGCAAATTCAGGCTGCAATTGCGGTTGCCAATGACGGAAAAATGCTCAAACCCCATGTCATCGACAGAATCGTGGACTCTGAGACAGGTAAGGTAATAGAGGATTCCCAACCGGAGGTAACCGGTGAGCCGATCTCTGCTGAGACAGCAAAAGAAGTAAGAGAAATTCTCGAAACGGTGATCACATCTGAAAAAGGTACAGGTCACGAGCGCTATCAAATTGACGGCTACGACGTCGCTGGGAAAACGGGAACTGCCGAGATTTCCGGTTCGGGTGGGTACTTGAAAGGTAAGCAAGACTATATTTTTTCATTTTTGGGAATGGCTCCAACGGATGATCCAGAATTGATCATGTACGTAGCGGTTCAGCAGCCAGAAGTAGCCACTTACTTTGAAGGTTCGAAACCTGTTTCGGAAATTTTTAAACCAGTAATGAAAAGCAGCTTGCAATATCTAAACATTGAACCTGTTACACAAAAAGAAACAGCTGTCAGCAAAATGCCGGATCTCCTCAATACGAACGTGGCCAATGCGCAGGAAAAATTAAAAACAAACGGCTTTGACATTGTAACAGTCGGTAAGGGTACAAATGTAACAGCCCAGCTTCCCAAAAAAGGAGCCAATATTCTTGCAGGAGAGCGGGTATTTATTCGTACCGATGGCGAGCTTTCGGTTCCAGACATGAGAGGCTGGTCGCGCCGCGATGTGATGAGCTTTGCGAAACTGGCCAATCTGAAGCTCAATGTAACGGGTAACGGATATGTGGCCGAGCAAAGTCTGCCGGCTGATGCCGCTCTTGCTGAAGGGGAATATTTAATCGTCCACCTTGAAACCCCCGAGCAGCTTAACAAAGCAGAAAAAGCCGGGGAACCCGCTAAGTCAACAGAAGCTGTGGAATCAAATGAAGCTGGACAGCCGGATCAAACAGGCGAACAAGCAGAAACTGAAGGAAATGTGCAAGACTGATCTGCACTCTAGCAACCGTTCTAAACACAATGGTACAAGCATATAAATGAACGAGCCATAACGTTGAAACAGAACTTTACGTTTTGTTACACGAATCGGTTTAACAGGGGATTAAACTGGCTGTCAGTTTAGTCCCTTTATTTAAACAGGACTAAAAGGAGGTTCGTTCAAATATGCGGGTATCAAATGTGACCGTGCGCAAAAGGCTGACGGTTGCACTGCTGTCAGGGATCTTGATTTTCTTGATTATCGACATCCGTCTCGGTTATGTTCAATTTTTCATGGGGGACATGTTGACGGATAAAGCTAGGAGTTTATGGAGCAGGAACATTGATTTTGAGCCGGAGCGCGGTGAAATAGTTGATAGAAATGGAGTCGAACTGGCTACCAATATGAGCGCACCGACTGTTTTTGTTGTACCAAGGCAGTTAAATGATCCTGCAATGACAGCAGAAAAGCTTGCTGCTGCATTGAATCAGAATAAAGAAAATATATATAAACAAATTACGGTTGTTGAAAGAATTGTAAGGCTTAAGGGAGGAAGAAAAATATCCCACGAAAAAGCTAAAGAAATCAGAGCACTTAATTTAGAAGGTGTTTATATTGGTGAGGACTCGAAGCGCCACTACCCGTTTGGGGCATATTTATCTCATGTGCTTGGCTTTGCCGGGATTGATAATCAAGGGTTAACGGGACTCGAACTTTATTATGATAAAGAGCTGACAGGCCAAAAGGGAGCAGTGAAATTTTACTCCGATGCAAAAGGCAGGCGCATGAAGGATATGGGTGATGATTATGAGCCGCCTCTCAATGGTCTCGATTTAAAATTAACGATTGCATCAAAGGTGCAATCGATCGTTGAAAGAGAGCTCGATATTGCGGAAGCTGCTTACCAACCAGACGGAATGGTCGCGATCGCGATGAACCCCAATACAGGAGAGATCCTCGCTATGGCAAGCAGGCCTGATTTTGACCCTGCCAATTTCCAGAATGTAGCCCCGGAAATCTACAACCGCAATTTGCCTGTCTGGAGTACGTATGAACCGGGTTCAACGTTTAAAATCATCACGCTTGCGGCCGCGATTGAGGAAGGAAAGGTTGACCTCGAAAAAGACCATTTTCACGATCCCGGTTTTGTGAGAGTCGGCGGAGCGCGGCTGAGATGCTGGAAACGGGGCGGCCACGGTTCGCAAACGTTTCTTGAGGTCGTTCAAAATTCATGTAACCCCGGTTTTGTAGCGCTGGGAGAGCGGCTTGGCAAGGAAAAGCTTTTTTCATATATTCGCAACTTCGGTTTTGGTGAAAAGACAGGCATTGATCTGCAAGGAGAAGGAAAGGGCATCCTCTTTAATCTTGATCGTGTTGGCCCTGTTGAACTAGCTACAACCGCATTCGGCCAGGGTGTTTCCGTGACCCCGATCCAGCAGGTTGCTGCAATTGCAGCTGCCGTCAATGGCGGGACCCTCTATAAACCCTATATTGCCAAAGAACTCATTGACCCATTGACCGGGGAAATTGTCATGAAGAATGCACCGGTAGCGAAACGAAAGGTGATTTCGCCAGAAACATCTGCGAAGATCAGGCATGCTCTTGAAAGCGTAGTAGCACAGGGAACCGGCGGCAAAGCGTTTGTCGATGGCTACAGAGTTGGCGGGAAGACGGGTACAGCCCAAAAAGCGAAGGACGGAAGATATTTACAAAATAATCACGTTGTTTCTTTTATCGGTTTCGCCCCTGCGGATGATCCTCAGCTGGTTGTTTATGTCGCAGTCGACAATCCGAAAGGAACGATTCAATTTGGCGGCAGAGTTGCCGCGCCGATTGTTGGAAGCATCATGGGGGACAGCTTGCGTGCGCTCGGAGTGGAGCCGAGGAAAGACCAAATTGAGAAGAAGCGGACCTGGGAAGACGTCCCGATGATTGAAGTGCCGGATCTAGTCGGTTTTTCCAAAAAAGATCTTGGCGAACTGTTTTTAAATTTGAAGATTGATGCAAGCGGCGAAGGGGATATTGTTTCCAAACAAACCCCGCAGCCGGGTGTAAAATTAAAAGAAGGCTCGACGATCCGCCTTTACTTTAATGACAAAGAATAATTAACCGAGAGAGGCGGCCTGTGTAATAGCGCCGCCTGTTTCTTATTCCAGCATAACTGGTGAATTTAATTTCTGCTATGCCGCTGAACACTTCGTTATGTTCTTGTTGAGCCTGCAGATTTTATTAGCTTATGCTCGGAGTTTACAGTTATGAGAGAGTAAGCTTAACGATTTTACGAGCGGAACACAAAATTACTTAAGCGCACTCAGATTTAGCAGCGGCAAACCGCATTATCGGTTGGACCGGCAGACCATGGTCAAAACATTAGATTTATGTTGGAAATTTTAAAGATGCATGGCTTAATTGCTGCTTTTCATGTAAAATAATAACCGCCATATTAAATAATTTTTGATTGGAAAGGGAACTTTGCTGTATTTCGGAATCGTTCCATGCTGAAAGGCTCTTTTTATGAGAGGATAGGAAAATATGAAATTACACACATTGATCGGGCATTTACGCCCTTTTGTTCAGTTTTCGGGGGAAAATCCGGAAATTACGTCTATTCATAATGATAATCGCAAGGTTGAGAAGGGAAGTTTATTTATCTGTATCAACGGCTTTACCTTTGACGGCCATGACTTTGCGGAATCTGCCGTAAAAAATGGAGCGGTGGCGATTCTTGCTGAAAGGGAGCTGCATTTAAACGTTCCAGTTATTGTTGTAAAGGATACATATCGGGCAATGGCTGTGCTGGCCGATGCTTTTTACGGGCAGCCAAGCAAGAAGCTGCATCTGGTCGGGATTACAGGAACAAACGGAAAAACGACAACAAGCCACCTGATCGAGAAAATTTTCGCAGACTCAGGAAAAAAGACCGGGCTGATCGGGACGATGTATACAAAAATTGGCAGCAAAACATTCGATGTGAAGAATACAACACCTGAAAGCCTCACACTTCAGCGCACATTTCGGAAGATGGTCGACGAAGGGGTCGAAACAGCTGTAATGGAAGTATCTTCACACGCATTGGTGTATGGAAGAGTCCACGGTACCGATTATAATGTCGCCGTATTTACGAACCTTTCCCAGGATCATCTTGATTACCATAAAACGATGGAAGAATACCGGAGGGCGAAAGGATTGCTTTTTGCCCAGCTGGGAAACTCATTTAACCATGATCATCCAAAGTTTGCCGTATTGAATGCCGATGATCCGGCATCGGTTGAATATATTAGCTCAACCGCCGCCCACGTCGTTACATACGGGATTGACCATCAGGCCGACATCCAGGCTGTCAATTTGAGAATGACCTCAGGCGGGACAGAGTTTGATTTAGTAACCCCGCTTGGCATCAGGAAAGTATCGTTGCAGCTGATCGGTAAGTTCAGTGTTTATAATGTACTGGCAAGCATTTCGGCAGCGCTTGTGTCGGAAATAGACATTGACAGTGCTATTCAATCTGTGGAGCAAGTAAACGGAGTGGCAGGACGTTTTGAACCGGTGGATGCCGGGCAAAATTACGCTGTCATTGTTGATTACGCCCATACACCTGACAGCCTTGAAAATGTCTTGAAGACTGTAAAACAATTTGCCAAGAACAGAATTTTTGTCGTCGTTGGCTGCGGTGGAGACCGAGATCGGACAAAAAGGCCGCTTATGGCGCAAATTGCCTGCCGTTATGCGACAGACGCGATTTTCACCTCCGACAACCCGAGAAGTGAAAACCCCGCCGACATTATCAAAGAAATGGAAATAGGTGTTAGCGGTGAGCAATATTTGGCTATCATAGATAGAAAAGAAGCGATCAGGCATGCAGTTTCAATGGCCCGTGAAGGTGATGTCATTTTAATAGCCGGCAAAGGCCATGAAACCTATCAACAAATCGGCAACGAAGTATTTGATTTCGATGATCGGGTTGCTGCCAGAGAAGCGATAGAGGAGCGGCAACACGGCTGAGTTCTGCACCAACGCAAATCAGCCACTAAAGGTTTAGAGAGAGGATACTATGATTATATGATTAAAATTCTTTTTTCAGATAAAAAGCTTCTTAATGAAAATGGAGCTACATATGATATAGCTGTGATGGCTCAGCGTTTCGATCCATCGTTCCAAGTCGGGAACCGGGGGAGGAGGGGATAAAATGCTCGAGCAAGTTATTTTTTTCACAATACTGATGGGCTTTCTAATCACAGTGTTGCTGTCGCCAATTTTTATCCCCTTCTTAAGAAGGTTGAAATTTGGACAAAGCATTCGCGAAGAGGGCCCACAGTCACACCAAAAGAAATCCGGAACACCAACAATGGGCGGGATTATGATATTGGTAGCCGTTACCGTTACAACGCTGGTGATGACGAATAAGTTTTCAGGGGCGACGGTTGAAACTTACCTGTTTCTGCTTGTTATGCTTGGCTTCGGCCTCCTTGGTTTTCTTGATGATTTTATTAAAGTCGTCATGAAAAGAAATTTAGGGCTGACATCGAAGCAAAAACTGCTTGGACAAATTATCATATCGGCTGTTTTCTATTTCATTTTAAAACAAAACGATTTTTCAACCGCGGTAAATATTCCTTATTTTGATTTTTCGATTGAGCTTGGTGTGTTTTATATTCTATTTATTATTTTTTGGATGGTTGGTTTTTCAAATGCGGTAAATCTAACTGATGGACTGGATGGGCTCGTTTCGGGCAGCACCGCTATCGCATTTGGAGCGTTTGCTGTATTGGCATGGAACCAGTCGCAATTTGAGGCGGCGATTTTTTCCGTAGCTGTCGTCGGCGCAGTGCTTGGCTTCCTAGTCTTTAATGCCCATCCCGCCAAGGTTTTTATGGGGGATACAGGTTCTCTCGCATTGGGGGGAGCGATTGCCGCTCTGGCCATCGTAACAAAGCTGGAAATCATTTTGATCGTGATCGGCGGAGTTTTTGTTATTGAAACTTTATCTGTTATTTTGCAAGTAATTTCCTTTAAGACTACAGGTAAAAGAATCTTCCGGATGAGTCCTCTTCATCACCATTACGAACTAATCGGATGGTCGGAATGGCGGGTAGTAGTCACTTTCTGGGCGGTCGGTCTTTTATTTGCGGTACTGGGAATCTATATAGAGGTGTGGTTGTAATTGAAGCAAATTAAACAATATGTCCATAAAAAAATATTGGTTTTGGGGCTGGCAAAAAGCGGTGTCAGTGCAGCGTCGCTCTTGCATAAGCTCGGTGCATTCGTCACTGTCAATGATTATAAGCCGTTATCTGAAAATCCGGAAGCACAAGGACTTCTAGAACAGGGCATCAAAGTAATCTGTGGCGACCATCCAATTGAACTGCTCGATGAAGGCTTTGAATTAATTGTTAAAAATCCCGGCATTCCTTATCGCAATCCAATGATAAGCGGCGCCATTGAAAGAGGAATACCGGTTATCACAGAAGTGGAGCTTGCCTACCAAATTTCTGAAGCACCATTTATTGGCATTACCGGTACGAATGGCAAAACCACGACGACTACACTGGTGTTTGAAATGCTGGAGGCTGGAAAAAAATCTCCATTAATCGCAGGAAATATTGGAACTGTAGCTTCGGGTGTTGCCCAGAAGGCTACAGACAATCAAACGATTGTGATTGAACTCTCTTCGTTCCAACTCATGGGCATTGATACTTTTAAGCCGAAAATATCGATTTTGACTAACATCTATGATGCCCATCTTGATTATCATGGCACAAGGGAAGAATATGAGCAGGCAAAGGCGAATATTGCCCGAAATCAAACCAAAGAAGATTATTTTATATACAACGCTGACCAGGAAAAGACTGCTGCTATTGCTTTGGAGACGAAAGCTTCACTTGTTCCATTTTCTATCGAGAAACAACTTGCAAATGGTGCATATGTGAAAGATGGCTTTATTTACTTTAAAGGCGAAGAGATAATGGCGGTCGAAGACATTGCACTGCCAGGCAGCCATAACCTTGAAAACATCCTCGCTGCTGTTGCAGCAGCCAAGCTTTCAAGTGTTGATCATAAAGCGATCAGGCAGGTGCTCACCATATTTACCGGCGTTAAGCATCGGCTCCAATTTGTCGAGTCAATCAACGGCAGATCCTTTTTTAACGATTCTAAAGCAACAAATATTCTTGCCGCGTCAAAGGCATTATCCGCTTTTGAAGCCCCGGTCATTCTTCTTGCCGGCGGACTTGATCGCGGCAATGGTTTTGCAGAGATTGTCCCTTATTTAACCAATGTGAAAGCATTGATTACTTTTGGTGAGACGTCGGGAAAATTACAAGAGGCCGGCCGGGCTGCAGGAATAAAAATAATCGAGGGTGTCGATAATGTGGAAAAAGCAGTTCCCGTCGCTTACGGGCTTTCCGCTCCAGGCGATGTCATCCTCTTGTCACCTGCATGTGCCAGCTGGGATCAATACAAAACTTTTGAAGTCAGGGGAGACATTTTTATAAACGCAGTGCATAAGCTTAAATAAGAGCTTGTCCCTGCCGGAATGGCCCGATTTCTGCATGGCGATTCCAGGGAATGCTATCAATAGTACATACAGGCTCAAAACTTGCAGTCGAGGTGCATAGCATTGCCGTCTAAAAAAACAACTCCCGACCTAATTTTAATAATCGTTACCTTTACTTTGCTTGCAGTCGGACTGATCATGGTATACAGTTCAAGCGCTGTTCAGGCGGATTTTCGCTTCAAAGATTCTTTTTTCTTTGCGAAACGGCAAATGCTTTTTGCTGGCGTTGGCATCATCGCAATGTTCTTTATCATGAACATTGATTACTGGGCGTGGAAAACATGGGCAAAGGTGATTATTATTATCTGCTTTGTGCTCCTGCTGGTTGTGTTAATACCTGGTATCGGCAACGAACGAAATGGTTCGCGAAGCTGGATCGGGGTAGGCGCGTTTTCAATACAGCCCTCAGAGTTTATGAAGCTGGCGATGATTGTCTTTCTTGCCAAGTTCCTTTCTGAGCGGCAAAAGCTGATTACTTCTTTTAAAAAAGGGCTCGTTCCTTCGTTATCACTCGTGTTTACGGCATTCGCCCTGATCATGCTCCAGCCCGATTTAGGGACAGGCACCGTCATGGTTGGAACATGTGTTGTGATGATTTTTATTGCCGGGGCACGAATTAGCCATTTTATTGGGCTCGGCCTGATCGGTGTTGCTGGATTTGTCGGCTTGGTCCTCTCTGCACCATATCGAATGCAGCGGATCACATCGTTTCTCGATCCTTGGGCAGACCCGCGGGGAACGGGGTTTCAAATCATTCAGTCACTGTATGCGATCGGTCCTGGCGGATTATTCGGCCTTGGCCTCGGTGAAAGCAGGCAAAAATTCTTTTATTTGCCGGAACCACAAACCGATTTTATTTTTGCCATTTTAGCAGAGGAACTTGGATTCATTGGCGGTTCATTTGTACTTTTGTTATTCTCGCTTCTATTATGGAGAGGAATTAGGATTTCTTTAGGAGCGCCCGACCTTTACGGAAGCTTTCTTGCCCTCGGCATTATCGCAATGATTGCAATTCAAGTGATGATCAATATTGGGGTCGTAACTGGTTTGATGCCAGTTACGGGAATAACGCTTCCCTTCTTAAGCTATGGAGGCTCATCATTAACGCTCATGCTGATGGCAATCGGGGTTCTATTGAATATCAGCAGGCATGCCCGCTACTAAATTGATACTCCTGCCTGCCTATTACAGCAACCTTGCCATCGACGCCGGCAAGGTTGCTTTACTTTGCCGACGCTATACTGTCTCCGTAAACGGTATATTTCTGTTTGATGAAATTTAGATAACATTCTTTTTTCGGTTCTCATCAAAGTTTACAATATAGTAGAATGGGGAATAGCGGTGAAGTGCAAAATCAGCTTAGAAACAACAAACTAAAAAGAGGATAGAAGAATTTTGGTCTATCTGCGGGGTGAAAAAATGAGAATAGCAGTTAGCGGTGGGGGAACCGGTGGCCATATCTACCCGGCCTTGGCTCTCATCAGGGAAATAGAAAAGAGAAACGAACAGGCGAAATTTTTATATATAGGCACGGAACAAGGGCTGGAAAGTAAGATTGTCCCAAAAGAAAATATTCCTTTTAAATCGATACATATAACTGGTTTTCAACGAAAAATCTCCCTGGAAAACATTAAAACATTGATCCGTTTTTGGAAGGGCGTCAGGGACAGCAAGCGAATCTTAAAGCAATTTAAACCGGATGTGGTGATCGGCACCGGCGGTTATGTATGCGGTCCTGTTGTTTACGCGGCAGCAAAACTTAAAATTCCTGCTTTGATCCACGAACAAAACAGTGTTCCAGGCTTAACGAACAAATTTTTAAGCCGCTATGTGGACAAAGTTGCTGTTTGTTTTGAAGACGCAAAAGCCTTCTTTCCGGAAGAAAAGGTGATTTTAACCGGAAATCCGCGAGCGTCCGAAGTACTGGGGCAGGATGGGATTAAAGGCCGGCTTTCAACAGGTTTAAAAATAAATGTTCCGGCTGTATTGATATTCGGCGGAAGCCGCGGCGCCAGGCCGCTCAATGAAGCTGTCTTAAAGTCGCTGGCAGAGCTTGGCGAGAAGAATTACCAGGTTCTCTATGTGACGGGGGAAGCTCATTATGAAGAAGTAAAAAAAGAAGTAGAGCTGGTCGGCAGCCCTGAGAATGTCATCATTAAGCCATTTATCCATAACATGCCGGAAGTGCTTTCAGGCATTGATTTAACTGTCGCAAGAGCCGGCGCTACAACACTCGCGGAATTAACCTCACTTGGTATCCCGAGCATTCTTATTCCGAGCCCGTATGTCACCAATAACCATCAAGAAAAAAATGCCCGTTCATTAAGCGAGCACGGGGCAGCCGAGCTGCTTCTCGAAAAGGATTTAAGCGGGGCAAAACTGGTGAAACTGATTGACGCGATTTTATTGGATAAACAAAAGCTCACGAACATGAAAAGCGCGGCCAAAAAATTAGGCATTCCAGATGCGGCAGGAAGGCTGTATTCTGTCATGCAGGAGATTATCGATCGAAAACAAAAGTAGCCCAGCTTTCTTTTTGCGCATAAACTAATACACACAAAAAAGAGAGGGAGGTAATTATGACCGATTTAATAACAGAACTTACAGATTTAAATGTTGGCAAGGTCATAACAAATGAACCTTTAGCTAACCATACAACCATCAAAATCGGCGGCCCTGCGGGATTGTTCATTGAACCTGCATCTATTGAGCACTTAAAGAAAACGATGGAACTGATTCGAAAATACAAATTAGATTGGCGTGCAATTGGCAGAGGCTCCAATTTGCTTGTTTCTGATCAAGGAATTGAAGGGGCAGTCATTAAACTCGGCTCGGGTTTAGGCCGGCTTGATATTGACGGAGAAACTGTAACAGCGGGAGCCGGAGTTTCTTTAGTAGCACTGGCAGCGTCGATAAGCAAGAAGGGTTTAACCGGTCTTGAATTTGCCGCTGGCATACCGGGTTCGGTCGGCGGGGCCGTTTACATGAATGCGGGTGCACACGGCTCCGACATTTCGAAAATATTGACAAAGGCACATATTCTCTTTGCAGATGGAACAGTCGGCTGGCTGGATCTTAAGGAAATGGAATTCTCCTATCGGACTTCCGTTCTGCAAAAAAAGCGGCCCGGGATTGTGTTAGAGGCAGTCTTTCGACTTGCAGAAGGAAAGCGGGAAGAGATTGTTGCCCAGCTCCAAAAGAATAAGGACTACCGAAAGGAAACACAGCCATGGAATTACCCTTGTGCCGGCAGTATATTCAGAAATCCGCTTCCGCACTATGCCGGGCAGCTAATTGAGGATGCCGGATTAAAAGGGCATTCAATCGGCGGAGCAAAAATTTCCGATATGCATGGGAATTTCATTGTCAATGCAGGCGGGGCTACAGCAGAAGATGTACTTGCATTAATTCAACATGTCAAAGATACTATTTATGATATGTATAATGTGAGTCTGGAAACGGAAGTCGAAATAATCGGCCTAAAGTAACAGGAAATTGGACTTACCGGAAAAAGTATTTGTGTTATAATGTTTCTTTAGAAACCAAAAAAATATTGGGTTTATCGGTAATGACGGCATGCTGGATCGTGCCGTTGTTTTCACTTATGTTAAATCTCGACTGTGTGCTTCTTGCTGTGAGGGACAAGCATGCCAGACCGTGCTTGCGTTTCATGAAATGAGGTGATGAGATGGGGAAGGGAAACGTTGTTTCGCTTGAAGATCGTATTCCAAAGCTGAAGCAGCAAAGGCGCAGAAAAGCAAATAGAAGGCTAATCTTTCTGTTGATGCTCTTTTTTTCCTTGATTGTATGTGTTGTCTATTTTCAGTCTCCGTTAAGTCATGTAAAAAAGATCACCGTCTCTGGAAACGAGCTGTATTCACAGGAAGAATTAATTTCTTTGAGCAAATTATCATCAAAAACAAATATTTGGAAGGTTGATTCGAAGTCGGTCGAGGGTAAGTTAACAGAGCTGCCTGAAATAGAATCTGTGGATGTTTCTATCCAAATCCCAAACTCCGTGTTGATTAATGTGAAAGAGCACAGCAGGATTGCTTACATAGCAAATGAGTCAAGCTATCTCCCGGTACTGGACAATGGCTTTATTTTAAAACAAAAAGGAACAAGCGAGCTTCCAGTAAACGCTCCGGTTTTGAGCGGTTTTACGGAAGGTGATATCCTCGAAGAGATGATAGATGGGCTGGAAGTATTGCCGGAGGAAGTGCTGAATGCGATTTCCGAAATACACCATAGTCCTACAAAGACAGATGCATACCGGATTACTCTTTTTATGAATGACGGATTTGAAGTGAATGCGACATTAAGAAGTTTTTCAGAAAAAATGGTGCATTATCCTTCAATTGTCAGCCAGCTTGAGCCGGGAAAAAAGGGAGTTATTGATTTGGAAGTAGGCTCTTATTTTAAAAGCTATGGTTCAGAAGGAGCTGAAATGAAGGAAGATGAAGGTGAAAGGTAAGCACGTTATTTTTTCATTAGTTTTTCTCGTGCTTGGATATATGCTTGCATTTTCGTACCACTTGACAAAAAATGAACATAATTCATCTGAGATTACCGACAGACAATGGGAAAGAACCCTTGATCTCCGGGAGCAGCTCATTGACCAGGAAGAAACAAACAGAGAACTGCAAGAAGAATTGAACCAGAAGCAGGCCAAAGTTCTTAAGATTGAACAACAGCTTTCCAATGAAGCGCAAATCTTTTTCAATCTCGCTGAAGATATCGAAAAATACCGGATGTTCCTTGGCAAAGTAGGTGTTAAGGGAGAAGGTGTCCAGATCACTTTGGCTGATGGAGATTATGATCCTGAGGAAGAAAATATCAATAATTATCTTGTCCATGAGCATCATGTTTTTAAAGTTGTCAATGAATTATACATATCCGGAGCCTCTGCAATTGCGATTAACGGGCAGCGGCTTTCCCATAATTCTTACATTCTTTGTGATGGTCCGGTGATTACGATTGACGGCTATCAGCATCCTGCTCCTTTTGTTGTTACAGCATTGGGGGACCCTGACATTATGTCTTCAGCGCTAAGCTTAACGGGCGGTGTAAAGGATCAGCTTGTCAATGATAATATTATATTTACGATTGAGAAAAAGGATCAGATTGTGATTGAACCTAAACTGGGAAGTTAAAAGAGGCTTTCTTTTCTGAACCATTCTGATCTTGCATGACCAAATAGAATGAATCGTCGTTTCACGATGTCCACTTTTAATAAAGTCAGAAGGCCAGGTGAAAAAATGTGGACAACAAAAAATTGCTTAGCTTTACCGTGATCGCTTTAATTGTAGGCTTCATGCTCGCGATTCAATTTCAAACAGTCAAAGAACCGGCTGTCCGGGATACGAGGGATACATGGCAGCTTCGTGAGGATCTTTTGAAGGAGAAGGAAATTCAATCGCGATTGATTCGGGAAATTAGCTCCAATGAGGAAAAGCTTGCCCAATATGAAACAGAACGGAGTCAAAGCAAGGAGCAGGTTCTGCGAACTACCCTGGATGAATTGAAGCTGGAAGCCGGAATAACAGATGTTTCCGGCCCGGGAATTGTTCTGACCATCGAACCTGTCTATGAAGAAATAGTACTCGGAGAATTGGCTTCTGATATTTCTCCCGAGCTGTTGAAACGGCTTGTTAACGAGTTGAACATGTATGATGCCAAGTATATCTCGATTGACGGGCAAAGAATCATTAATACAACAGTGATAAGGGACATTAACCGGGAAACAAAAATAGATGGTTATCCCCTTAACAGTATGCCGATCGAGGTTAAGGTCATCGTTGCAAATAGCGAGACGGCTGAGAAGTTGTTCAACCGGATGCAAGTATCAAAATCTGCAGACGATTTTTTTATCGATAATTTAAGAATGACTGTCTCCAGTCCAGTAGAGTCGCTGACCATTCCTGCTTATCAGGATTCTATCCGGGTTAGGAACATGGAACCATTGGACCCTGGAAAAGGAGGGGATTGATAATGTGGCTTCCTTTACTGGGATTAGTGATCGGGGTTTTCCTCGGTTTAATGACGGATTTCCGAATCCCTGACGAGTATTCAAACTACTTATCAATTGCAGTACTCGCAGCACTTGATACATTATTCGGCGGCATCAGGGCCCATCTCCAAAATATATATGACGAGAAGGTTTTTGTGTCTGGATTCTTTTTCAATATTATTCTTGCTGCAAGTTTAGCTTTTCTGGGGGTTCATCTTGGTGTAGACTTATATTTGGCAGCTGTTTTTGCTTTTGGTGTCAGGCTGTTCCAGAATATTGCGGTGATTAGGAGATTATTGTTAACGAAATGGTCTGCAAATCGGGAAAAACCGAAAAAAATTGATGGTTAAAAAGGGAAAATTTTTGTTGTGACGAATAAAATTATAAGATATTGTAAAATAAACAGAATTTAATTAAGATTGTTGTTCAATTTTACGAATTGCTTAAAGGAGGTGCCAAAGAATGAACAGCAATGAGATATATGTAAGTCTAGACATCGGTACGTCCACAACTAAAGTGATCATTGGTGAAATGGTTGATGATGCATTAAATATTATCGGTGTAGGCAACGTAAAGTCTGATGGTTTAAAAAAGGGGTCTGTTATTGATATAGATGAAACCGTTCATTCTATAAAACGGGCAATTGAACAAGCTGAAAGAATGGTAGGTATGGAGATTCGCCAAGTCATTGTCGGCGTAACCGGAAACCATGTAATGCTTCAGCCTTGCCATGGTGTTGTTGCTGTGTCAAGTGATAATCGGGAAATTTCCGATCAGGATGTAACCCGCGTAATCGAGGCAGCACAGGTTGTCTCCATTCCGCCTGAACGGGAAATAATTGATGTTATTCCAAAGCAATTTATTGTCGATGGGCTCGATGAAATCAACGACCCGCGCGGAATGATTGGTGTCCGTCTCGAAATGGAAGGCACGATTATTACCGGATCAAAAACAATCCTACATAACACCCTGCGCTGTGTTGAACGGGCCGGGCTTGAGATTTTAGACATAACGCTGCAGCCCCTTGCTTCAGGAGCATTTGCTCTTTCCAAGGATGAAAAAAATCTTGGCGTTGCGCTCGTCGATATCGGCGGCGGATCGACTACGATTGCAATTTTCGAAAACGGCAATTTGAAATCTACTAGTGTTCTCGCGGTTGGCGGTGACCATATTACAAAGGATCTGTCGATCGGTTTACGAACCTCAACCGAGGATGCTGAAATGATTAAAATCAAGCATGGCCATTCTTTTTATGACCATGCTTCAGAAGATGAAGTGTTCAGTGTACCAATTATCGGCAGTGATCAACATCAGCAATTTAATCAGCTTGAAATTTCTGATATTATAGAAGCTAGAATGGAAGAAATATTAGAACTCATTCAAAATGAGATTAGGAGAATGGGTGTCAGGGATCTGCCGGGAGGATTCGTACTAACCGGCGGAGTTGCTAACATGCAAGGTATTCTCGAACTTGCCCAGGATGTACTGCAGAATCGTGTCCGAATTGCTATCCCGGATTACATTGGAGTCCGTGAACCGCAATATACAACAGCTGTCGGATTGATTAAGTTTTCATATAAGACAGCGAGACTGCAGGGCAGAAACAACAGCGGCCAGGCAGTGGTCCCGGAAATGAAAGAAAAGCGAATTCAAAAACAGCCTCAGGCAAAAGCAAAGCCTGAAAAGCAACCGGAAGAAAAAATTACATCACGGGTCAAGAAATTCCTTGGCTATTTCTTTGAGTAGGACGAGCTATCTGGGAATAACGACGAATGTTAGGAGGATTTGTCATGTTGGAGTTTGATACGAATTTAGATCAACTAGCTACCATAAAAGTAATTGGCGTTGGAGGCGGTGGAAACAACGCTGTTAATCGCATGATAGAACATGGTGTACAGGGTGTTGAGTTTATTTCCGTGAACACGGATGCTCAAGCTTTAAACCTTTCCAAAGCCGAAGTGAAGATGCAAATTGGTACGAAATTAACGCGCGGATTGGGAGCCGGTGCCAATCCTGAAGTCGGCAAAAAAGCGGCAGAAGAAAGCAAAGAACAAATTGAGGAAGTGTTAAAGGGAGCCGATATGGTTTTTGTTACTGCGGGAATGGGTGGTGGAACGGGTACAGGCGCCGCTCCAGTAATCGCACGAATTGCCCGTGATTTAGGTGCTTTAACAGTCGGAGTCGTTACACGGCCGTTTACGTTTGAAGGCAGAAAACGCGCCAATCAAGCGGGTGGTGGAATTGATGCCATGAAGGAAGCTGTTGACACTCTTATTGTGATTCCTAATGATCGCCTCCTTGAAATGGTCGATAAAAGCACTCCAATGCTTGAAGCATTCCGTGTCGCAGATAATGTTCTCCGCCAGGGTGTCCAGGGTATTTCTGATTTAATCGCTACTCCGGGTTTAATCAACCTTGATTTTGCTGACGTGAAGACAATTATGTCGAATAAAGGTTCTGCCTTGATGGGGATTGGGATTGCCTCAGGGGAAAACCGTGCTGCAGAAGCAGCAAAAAAATCAATCTCATCACCGTTGCTTGAGACATCAATTGATGGTGCTCAAGGTGTGTTGATGAACATCACCGGCGGAACGAACTTAAGCTTATTTGAAGTGCAGGAAGCTGCGGATATTGTCGCATCTGCTTCAGATCAGGACGTTAATATGATTTTTGGATCAGTCATTAATGAAAACCTGAAAGACGAGATTATGGTAACGGTAATTGCTACCGGTTTCAGTGAGGAATCCCTCAAATCCAAGCCGGTGAACCGCCCTGTTTTCGGACAGGCCAAACCAGGGCATCAGCCTGCGAACCGCGAGCAGAAACGCGAGGAAGTACCGCAAGAAACAGGAAGAGGCGCTTCTGTTCAGCAAGGGGAAGATCCGCTTGATATCCCAACCTTTTTGCGTAACCGAAATCGCAGGCGTTAAATTATATCCTCAATAGCAAATCATCTGAAAAGAGTGTGGCATTAAAATGCCATGCTCTTTTGTGCGCTTGGCAGCGCTTCGCTCTAATGGGTGAAAGTCCCTAACATGCCGTTGTGGC
>NZ_PGVC01000064.1:0-41546 GCF_002860225.1 Bacillus sp. V33-4 | reverse complement strand
ATAAATTTATTTGATTTGAGCTTGACAAATTCGCTTTTATTTAATGCAACGCTAGTGATAAAAATATAATAAATAATAAATTAGCATCAAAATTCGCCTGGTTTTTATTCATTTTCAACCTCGTTCTCTGTCAGTATCGTTCTGTAAGCCCGTATATAATATAGACGAAAAATTTTTGCATTAAGTTTCCATGTAACGGTAAATAGTTTTTAGAGATTCGTTGAAAAAGTGAAACTATTTTTCAGAAAATAAGGTCTAATAAAAAGATGGGTTTTTAAAAGAGATATTATTGAAAATTTTTGCTAAAATGAAAAAGATACAATTAAGTTGGTTAAAGTTAGACAGTTTCGCCTGAAGCTGTCTATTTCTTATAAGCTGGTATTAAACTTGCGCGGGGGTTTCGCCATTGAAAAAGCATAATCAGGAATTTCGGGATCTCATTTATGTTCATCTGAATACGGGAAGTCAATATGTAATGTCGTATGGGATTGAGTTCTATGAATTCGCTATATCCTTGCCCGAACCATTGAACCATTTGTTATTGCTGAAGCATCGTTTTGATGACGGCGATTTTAATATGCACACGTCCCTTGAATATGTTCCAAAGGAGCGGGTCGGACAATTGATCAAGGATGATGTTTATAGCTATGGCGATTTTTGTTGGCTGGACTTTGATGAGCTGGATGCTTTAGATGAATTATCCGGCCAGGAAATCGCCGAGTTGCTTTATTTGGGGCATTTAAAGCAGCATTTAAAGCGCCCTTTTTATAGCCATCTTGGCAACCAGTTCGTTTATTTAGCCCATGACGATGGCTGGTTTAATAAAATTTATTACCGGAATACTAATGATTTTTACTATATGCTTGGCAACGCAACCGCGCTGAAACTGTCCCATTTGAAAATGGAGAAAACACTTCTCGGCATGAGGAAAAAACGCACATACCCGCCAGTAACGAAAGAACTGTTGTTTTCCCTGTCAAGCTATATTAAGGAAGGGGTCTTATTTTCCTTGAAGGACGCTGTCCACAGCAGGAGCAGAATCGAAATTCCGATATGGGTGCTCGGCGATTATGCCAACATGGATGATATGTATGACCATTATCAGCAAGTACGCAGACAACGATCAGATGCAAAACTGATTTACGATAAAAAACAGAAAGAGTGGCAAGTTTTGGCGAATTAGTGTCTTTCCTGTTTGATTTTATCAAGGTCTATGGAAGATAAAGCTTGCTTTTTTGTCGGAGGGATAGTGTATAATCAATCTGACGGAAAATTTAATACATACGAACAGAACCAGGTGTCTTTCTAATGAAGACTTAAAAGGGAAGTTGGTGAAAATTCCAACGCGGTCCCGCCACTGTAAATGGTAGCAAGCTGCAAAAAGCCACTGTACAGCAATTGTACGGGAAGGATGCAGCAAGTGATGACCATGAGCCAGGAGACCTGCCTGAGTTTCTGCACCGATAAAACCTACGAGGATAGGGAGGTGTGTGAAGGTTCAGCCAGTTCGCAACTGGATTGTGATTGACAAGCCCTCACCGCATCTCCATATTTCGTGGAGGTGCTTTTTTTATTTTTCGTTGAGTACACGGACAATGCCCCATTTACATTCGGAGAGGGGATGGGGTTTGTTCATATTTTAGTAGGGGGAAAGCACATGAAAAAACTATATTCACTATTATTTGCACTACTGCTCTCAGTTGGTTTGTTAGCTGCTTGTGGAGAAACAGAGAAAGCTGCTCCAGACTCAGGCAACAGTGGAGAAGAACAAACTGATCAATCAGAAAAGGCTGCTTTTCCGGTCACGATTAAAGATGGGATCGGAGAAGAAGTAACAATAGAGAACAAGCCTGAAAAAATCGTTTCGCTTATGCCAAGCAATACGGAAATTGCGTTCGAACTAGGTTTAGGGGATGAAATTGTCGGTATTTCTGACTTTGACAATTATCCCGAAGAGACAGCATCGAAGGAAAAAATTGGCGGTATGGAGTTTAATGTTGAAAAAATCATTTCCCTGGATCCTGAACTTGTCCTGGCACACGCGTCAAGTGCCCATAATGGTGAAGCAGGCCTTCAGCAATTAAAAGATGCAGGTATTGCGGTTTTGGTTGTCAATGACGCGACGAGCTTCGATAAAGTATACGATTCGATTGAAATGATCGGGACGGCAACTGGAGAGTCTGATGAAGCCGACCGCATTGTTAAAGACATGAAAGACCGAATCAACGAGATAAAGGACAAAGCGGCTGATATTCCTGAAACAGATCGGAAAACGGTGTACGTTGAGGTCTCGACAGATCCGATTTTTACTACCGGAAAGAATACATTTATGGACGAAATGCTTACAATCGTCAATGCAAAGAATGCTTTTGCTGATTTGGAAGGCTGGGCTGAGATCGATCAGGAAGCTGTTATTGAAAAAAATCCTGATGTCGTTTTAACCACACATGGCACATATACGGGGGATCCGGTCGCAGCAGTGATGGGCCGGGATGGCTGGCAAGATGTGAAGGCCGTCCAAAGTCAACAAATAGTGGATGTAAACTCTGACATGGTAACCCGTTCAGGCCCTCGTCTTGCTGAAGGAGTAGAGGAACTTGCAAAGGCCATTTATCCGGACATTTTTGGAGAATAATCGCACAGCTGCTTATGTTTTATCAGGATTGTTTCTATTTTTTGCAATCCTGATGGGAATATCGGTCGGGACCGTTTTGGTTCCTGTCACCGAAATCTTCCAAATCATTGCTGCGAAAGTTTTCCAAGTACCGATAGGCGGGACAATAGAACCGATGTACACAAATATTGTCATGAATATCCGGCTGCCGAGAGTCATTCTCGCTGGACTTGTTGGGGCGTCTCTTGCAATTGCAGGAGCCGCCTTTCAAGGCTTGTTACGGAATCCGCTCGCAGATCCTTATACACTTGGCGTTTCATCGGGGGCTTCAGTTGGCGCGGTTGTCGTGCTTTTCTTTCAGATCACTCTCCCATTTGCCGGGATGTTCACACTGCCTGTCTTTAGTATTCTTGCTTCGTTTGCGACGATTTTTGCTGTCTTATTTTTTGCAAGAAAAATAGATCGGTCGATGAGAGTGGAAACGATCATTTTAACGGGAATTATCTTTAGTTCTTTTTTAGGAGCACTGATTTCTTTAATGATTGCTTTAACAGGTGAGGAGCTGCGCCAAATCATTGGCTGGCTGCTGGGGAGCGTCTCAATGCGGGGCTGGGATTATATTATCATTTTCTTGCCGTTTTTTATCGTTGGAGTACTTTTGCTGATGATGAATGCAAAAGAGCTGAATGCGATGTCGTTTGGGGAGGAACGAGCGCAGCATTTGGGCGTAAATGTGCAAAGGCGAAAGCACATAGTTCTGGTAGCGGGTTCGATTTTAACCGGTGCTGCCGTGTCTGTATCCGGAACGATCGGCTTTGTCGGCCTTGTCGTTCCACACTTAATAAGGCTGCTGTGGGGACCGGACCATAAACATTTACTGCCATTGTCAATGATCACCGGAAGCGGCTTTTTAATTCTGGCAGATTTGGTGTCGAGAACGATTATCTCGCCTACAGAGCTGCCGATCGGTGTTATCACCGCATTAATTGGGGCGCCTGTCTTTGCTGCGATTTTGCTGAGAAGAAGAAGAGAAAGAAGTGGATAGAGCATGCTGACGATCGAAAATCTGTCTGGAGGCTATTCCGGGGATCCGATTTTAAGAAATGTTTCTTTTAAAGTAAATAAAGGTCAACTTTTTGGGATCCTTGGTCCGAATGGTAGCGGCAAGACGACATTACTCAAGATGATAAGCGGAATCATCGAGTTTAAAAGCGGAAGCATTCTGATAAAAGATAAACCTATTTCAAGCTATGCTACAAGGGAGCTCGCAAAGACGGTCGCCGTTTTGCCCCAGCATTCTTCAGAGGTGTTTGCTTATTCGGTGAAAGAAACGGTTTCGCTTGGCCGATATGCCCATCAGCAGGGTTGGTTTCAAACATGGAACGAAGAAGATGAGGCAATTGTTCAACGAGTGATGAAACAAACTGGTGTTGACTCATTTCAGGATCATCATCTTTCGGAACTATCCGGCGGGGAGCGCCAGCGCGTCTATTTAGCCCAGGCGCTTGCCCAGCAGCCCGAAATGTTGTTACTCGATGAACCGACCAATCATCTGGATCTCTCCTATCAAAAGGATTTGCTGGATTTACTAAGAAAAATGGCAAAAGAAGAGGACTTAACCGTTATTTCTATTTTTCATGATCTAAATTTGGCGGGGCTGTATTGTGACAGGCTGCTCTTGTTGAATAACGGAGAGGTCAGCATTAACGATATCCCGAACGAGGTATTGCAGGAGGACCGGATTCAGGCTGTTTACGGGACCGCGGTGAAAAAGCATCCCCATCCAAACGTTCCGAAACCGCAAATGCTGATGATTCCCGAACTGGATTCCGATGGCCAATTGAACATCGAGATTGATGAACGCTTTTTAAAAATTTCAGACGAAATGATTGAGCTTCATGCACCAGCTCCGCTCAGGACGATGTCCTCAGGGGTAACAGGTGCGGGGACAGGCTGGTATCAAAATTTTATAAACCGTCACGTTAATCAGGATTATAACTGCAGCGACCATCGTGAGGAGATGGCACAGTTTTTGAAAAAAAACGGCTATGAGCCGGGCGAGACGGTCGGAATGATGACGGCTGTCAATCTGGCGGATGCTGCTTATCGCCTTTTTAAAGATGATGGCCTATCCGTATTTATCGTCGTGACAGCGGGAGCAGGAAATGCGATTGATGCGTCGCAAAGTGAACGGCACAGTTACGAAATTGTGCAGCCCGGCACGATCAACATCTGGGTTTTTATCAATGGAACCCTCAGTGAAGAGGCTTTCATTCAGGCGCTTATGACTGCAACAGAAGCAAAGGTGAAAGGGCTGCAAAATGAGCAGGTTTACGACCGGTTGACGGGAACGCTGGCTACCGGAACCTCAACGGACAGCATCATGATCGCCGCTTCCCAGCGAGGCAAGCTCCAGGAATTCGGCGGGACGATTACCCCACTTGGCAAGCTCGTTGGCAAAGGTGTTTACGAATGCACCGTTGAAGCGCTGCAAAAATATCAGGGCAGGCTTGAACGATGATTCTCTATCATCTCGCAGCCGTTACAATCGCTTTTATGCTTGATTGGTTAGTCGGAGATCCACCAAGATGGCCGCATCCTGTTCGCTGGATGGGGTCTCTTATTGCATGTGTGGATAGAAAATGGAATAAAGGGCAGTTTCGAAAGTGGAAAGGGGTTGGGATGGTTTTAATCGTCCTAACAGTCGTTATGTTGATCACTGCATTAAGTGTGGTTGGTTTTTATGCCATCCATCCGGCAGCCGGGATCGCTTGGGAGGCAATATTAATTTCGACGACAGTTGCGCAAAAGAGTTTGCAGGAAGCAGCTCTTGATGTTTACAAGCCTCTAAAAGCTGGTGAAATCGGGGAAGCGAGAAGGAAGCTCTCTTATATTGTTGGCAGGGATACGGATGGGCTTAATCAAGAGGAGATTGTCCGCGGAACGGTTGAAACCGTTGCGGAAAATACAAGTGACGGAGTGACCGCACCCTTGTTTTGGGGCTTGCTCGGCGGCGCTGTTTTTTCTGTAGCTTATCGGGCGATTAATACATGCGATTCGATGGTTGGCTACCGCAATGAAAAGTACCGGCAGTTTGGCTGGGCGTCAGCCAGGCTTGATGATGTCGCCAACTGGTTACCAAGCCGGCTTACTTCCTTGTTGATGATTGTCTGCATGCAACCGGCAATGATAAGCCGAAAACAAGCATGGAAAATAGTTATTCGCGATGCAAAGAAGCATCCAAGCCCGAACAGTGGCTGGTGTGAAGCGGCATGCGCGGCAATTCTCAGCGTCCAGCTCGGCGGAACGAACTATTATAAAGGAATTGTTTCTTTCCGCGCAAAAATGGGTGATCCAATTCTCTCTCTTGAAAAGAAACATATTTTATCTTCTATTACGTTAATGAAGCGGGCATCTCTATTATTCTTATTATTACTATGGCTGGGAGGTCTAGCGTTTGAATATGCCATTGCACGGTTCTAATCCCCATTCCTTATACAAGACTTTGAATATCGATCTCCCCCGGCAAATATGCGATTTCAGCGCCAATATAAATCCGTTCGGTCCGCCGCCAGCATTAAAAGAGAAATGGAATGAAATGTTTACGAAAATAATAGACTATCCAGATCCTGAAGGAGCCCAACTCGTCTCGCTGCTTGCCGCTCAGGACGATCTAGCAGAAAACTCGATTCTGCTTGGAAATGGCGGGGCGGAGTTAATTGCTCTTATCGGCAGATGGCTCGCCGGGAAAAGAATATTGATTATCGAACCATCTTTCTGTGAATATGAAACAGCATGCAGAGCGTCAGGCTGCACAATCATCCACCATTTTCTTGAAGAAGGAAATTGGGATCTTCATGTGGAACACGTACTACATAAGCTAAACTGGGCGGATGCTGTTTTTATTTGTAACCCCAACAACCCGACCGGCCAGTCTTTTTCGCGGACTGCGATTCAAGGAATTGTCGAAGAATCCTTTAAAATGAATACTTTTGTCATCATTGATGAAGCTTTTTATCATTTTTTGGAGGATGAAGCTTCGTTTGTGTCTTTTGTGAAGGATTTTCCTAACTTATTGATTCTCCGATCCTTAACGAAGATATACAGCATTCCGGGATTACGGCTCGGCTACTTAATCGCTGATCATGAACTAATCAGGAAAGTATCGTTGTTCCAGCCGCATTGGAGTGTCAACAGTGTCGCGCTTGCCGCTGGAGTAGAATGCTTAAACAGCGGCCCGTTCTTAACGGATAGCCGTAAATATATTGAAGCCGAACGGCGCAGACTGTTTCATTTCTATAAAGAGAGCGGCTATCGATTTTCTGATTCTTGCGTGAACTTCTATTTGCTGCAGGATCCGTTTCTTAATGATCAGCTTTCATTATTGAAGTTTTTACTGGAACAGGGAATCGCAGCGAGGCATACATACAATTTTAAAGGTTTACACGGACGCTGGCTCCGGCTTGCGGTGAAAAGAACTGGAGATAACGACAGGCTGATGGAGGTACTTGAGGAATGGCGGCAAGTTCAATCATCTTTATAACAGGCGGTGTCAGAAGCGGGAAGAGCCGGTTTGCAGAGGACGTAGCAGTTAAGCTTGCGGAACAAGCTGGATCATCCTTATTTTATCTTGCATCAGGACGGACGGAAGATGAGGAAATGAAGCGGAGGATCTCCCATCATCGGCAGGAAAGAGCGGAGAGCGGGAGCGGTTGGATCACGCTGGAATGCCCGGATGGGCTCGAACAAGCAGCATCCGAGCTGACGCCAAATTCGGTAGTCCTCTTTGACTGTTTAACAACTCATCTTAATAACAGACTGTTTTCAGAACAGGATGGATGGCTGGATCGAGACTATTGCCAGCATGTGAAAATTTCAATCAAAGAAAGCATTATGACGATAGCAGCACGGTGTAAGGCAATGATCATTGTCAGCAATGAGATATTGAATGAGTCGATCCGTGATAATGAAGTCATTTATACATACAGTAAAATTCTAGGCGAGCTCCATCAATGGATTGTCCGCCAGGCAAGGAGCGCCTATTTGGTGGAGTCAGGTCTCACTGTTGAGATGAAGGGAGAACCGCAATGAACGGAATTATGTTTCAAGGAACAGCCTCCGATGTTGGCAAAAGCCTGATTGTCACAGCAATTTGTCGACTGTTAGCCGGTGAAGGCTACCGGGTCGCTCCCTTTAAGTCGCAAAATATGTCCAATAACTCATACGTTACCTCGGACGGTAAGGAAATCGGCCGGGCCCAGGGGCTGCAAGCGGAGGCAGCAGGAACGGAAGCGATAGTCTGGATGAATCCGATTCTATTAAAGCCGCGCTCTGACCAGCAGGCTGAAGTAGTCCTGCTCGGAGAAACGTTTCAGACTTTATCAGGAAGAGACTATCGCGACACTTTTTACGAAAAAGGAATCGCAACGATCAAGGAAGCATTATCCAGGCTTGAAAAGGATTACGAGCTTATCATCATGGAGGGAGCAGGCAGCCCGGTTGAAATAAATTTAAAAGATAAAGAGCTTGTTAATATGAAAGTTGCCGAGCTGGCCGATGTCCCGGTCATTTTAATTGCAGATATTGATAGAGGCGGAGTTTTTGCGAGTATTGTTGGTACGCTTGGGCTTTTATCCCCCCGGGAACGCTCACGGGTAAAAGGGATTATCATTAATAAATTTCGCGGTGATATCGAGCTTTTTACAGATGGAATAAGCTGGATTGAAGCAAAAACCGGCCTTCCCGTTCTTGGCGTCCTGCCCTATCTTGATCAGCATATGATTGAGGGGGAGGATTCCCTGTCGCTCCCGGATCGTTTTTCACTGCAAGGAAAAACCGGCCTCGACATTGCTGTGTTAAGATTGCCTTATCTCTCAAATTATAGCGACATTGAACCATTTTTATACGAAGAGGATGTGGCGATCCGCTGGGTTGGCAGTAACAAAACATTCGGACGGCCTGATGCCGTGATTATTCCCGGCACAAAAAGTACGATAAGCGATTTAACTTATTTAAGAAAACAAGGACTGGATCAGCTGCTCATCAAATATTTGCAAGAAGGCGGTACGATTATTGGCCTGTGCGGCGGCTACCAGATGCTGTCCCGAACACTTATTGATGCGGAAGGATCGGACACCGGGACACCGGGCAAAAGTGTGCCTGGACTTGGCTTGATTCCGGCTGTTACGACTTTTTACGAAAAAAAGATAACAGTCAGGGCATCGGGCTCGCTTTATAAAAATCAGGAAATTTCGATTGAAGGATATGAAATTCATCTCGGGCAAACGCTCCCTGAAAATGGAGAATCGCTTACGCCGTTTCTGCTTCTGGAAGACAATCGCCGGGAAGGAATATGCGAGCTTAACGGCAGGGTGATTGGTACATACGTTCACCATCTGTTTCATAATGATGAATGGCGCAGTGAATGGCTGAACAGGCTGCGGAGCCGTAAAGGACTGCAGACGCACAAGCCGGTTATGCTGAAGACACTCAAGGAACAGAAATATGACGAGCTGGCTGAACGATTTGCTCCGCACCTGGATTGGCAAACGCTAAAAGAAATGATGATTGGGAGCGGTTTGCGATGCTGAAAGGATTATTGCTTAATTTGCAGTTGTTCACTTCAGTTCCGATCCGCATCCAGCTGCCAATGGACGCCCATCATCTGCAAAAAGCGGTGCAAACCTTTCCGTTACTGGGACTTTTTCAAGGCTTGATCATTGGTGGGGCTTTTTTCGGACTCACGGAGTTTACGCCGCTTTCGGCCCTGGCAACAGCTTTTGTTGTCTGGCTGCTAATGATAGTGCTGACTGGCGGCATTCATCTTGATGGCTGGATCGATACAAGTGATGCTTTTTTTTCTTATCAGGACCAGGATAAGCGCCTTGAAATTATGAAGGATCCGCGAACAGGTGCCTTTGGCGTGTTATCCGTTATCGTTTTACTGTCCGGGAAGTTTTTGTTTATTTATGAGCTGGCAGCTTATGCAGATATCAATGCTGCTGCCTGGGTGGTTGCGATCATTCCATTTTTGAGCAAAAGCCTGATGGGCTATTACTTGGTCACCCTGCCGCCGGCAAGAGAGGAGGGGATGGCCCGATTTTTTGCGAACGCGGTGGACAGGAAGAGTTTATGGCCTTACCTTCTCTATACAATCGTTATTATCGTGGCAAGCTGGCTTTTTGTCGAGGAATCGCTGCTGACCGCGGTTATTCTGCTTACCACATCTATTTGTGCAGGATTGTATGGAAAAATAAAAATCATCAAATGGTTTGGCGGAGTCACCGGGGATGTGGTCGGGGCCTCTGCTGAAGGAATGGAGTTTTTCCTATGGATGATCGTATGGTTGTTGCACTGTTACGTCATGGTATGACCGGGGCAAACAAAAAAGGGGCCTATTGTGGCTGGACCAATCCGCAATTATGCAAACAGGGAGTGAAGCAGCTTAAAGCGATCAAGCATATTCCGGATTATGAACTGATCGTCGCCAGTGACCTGATGCGAACCAAGGAAACAGCCGGGATTTTATTTCCGGGAAAATGCCTGCTGCCAATGAGCGAATTTCGCGAACTGCATTTTGGCGAATGGGAAGGTAAAAACCATTTCGAACTAGAAAAAGATTCATATTATCAGGAATGGCTGACAAGTCCGTTCACCGTTCAGCCGCCGGAAGGGGAATCCTTTGGGCAGTTCACGGAACGGATTGAAGAAGGCTTTTCCCAATTGCAAAATAAAATGCTTGCTGATCATAGAAAAAGTGCAGCCCTTGTTACACACGGCGGGGTGATCCGGTATTTGCTGATGACATATGCCCTGGAAGAAAAAAATTTTTGGGAATGGAAAATTCCCTTTGGATCAGGTTATCAGCTTGAATGGCCATTAAACTCATTTGGAGGTGGTAATCGGTGCACTTTGTTACGGGCGGTGCCTTTAACGGAAAATCAGCG
Organism: Bacillus sp. V33-4; assembly: GCF_002860225.1. NCBI lineage: Bacteria > Bacillati > Bacillota > Bacilli > Caryophanales > Bacillaceae > Bacillus > Bacillus sp. V33-4. The sequence continues at coordinate 30,986 of NZ_PGVC01000064.1, read as the reverse complement.
TGGGTAAAAAATTTTTATCAGTTAAATGAACAAGAACATCTTTGGATATCGGCTTATAAAGGTTATTCACTTCCTGGTTCATTTTTTGGGCATGTGGTGGTTTTAGAAGGAATAGAAGAGTGGTTAAAAAACTGCCATGTCAATAGCAGCATTGATGCTTCAAGAGAAGAGTGGCAGAGGTTATTGCAGAATTGGCTCGCATGGGAAGCGGGGGATCCAGCAAGAACGTTCGTGGTGATCGGGGCTGACATTACAAAAGGGGTCGTTCCGGCCGATCCGGGCGCGAGACAGTGGCGCGATTTAACCGGCTGGGTTTATCAGGATATCGCAAAGTTTTCAAGCAGGGTTGATTTAATCTGGTACGGCATGTCAAAACAGCTCAAACAGGGGGAATGAAGATGAGGATTTATACGCGCACAGGGGATAAGGGACAAACGAGTTTAATTGGTGGCCGTGTTGATAAAGATGATACACGGGTCGAGGCTTACGGAACTGTCGATGAGGTAAACTGCTATGTGGGCCAGGCCATGGCAGAATTGGACCGGAAGCTGTTCGGCGATGTGTTGGACGATCTCGAAAAGATTCAGCATGAGCTGTTTGACTGCGGCGGTGATCTGGCGAACATCTCGAAAAACAGGCAGCTAAAGCTGACCGAAGAAGCTGTTACGTACCTTGAGAAGAGAATTGATGAGTTTATTGCAGAAGCACCAGCGCTTGAAAGATTTATTTTGCCGGGTGGTACGAAAGCTTCCGCATCAATCCATATTGCCCGTACTGTTACACGCCGGGCCGAGCGCCTTGTTGTCAAGCTCGCGAAGGCTGATGAGAATATGCCGCCGATTACTCTGCAATATTTAAATCGTTTATCCGACTACTTTTTTGCCTTGGCAAGGGTCGTTAACTTTCGATCCGGCGTGCCCGATGTTGAGTATATCAGAAGCGCAAAAGTATTTCGTGAGGGCAAGCGCAAGGAGGACAAGTGAAATGAACAGGCGAATGGCATGGCTGGAAGGAGGCTGGCTGTGAGGGATGCGCTCATTTTACCTTTTAATGAAAGGGAGTCGCTTGTGATCGCCAGTGATAACAGCGGCGGAATTGGTTTAAAGGAGCATGATATCGTTCATGTGCCTTACGGGGTTGTTTCGTATTATGGTTTTCGCGTTGCCGCGATGGAATGCATTGCGGCTGGCGGTGCTCCTTTAGCAGTCATTATTCATAATTTTAGCGGGGATAGTGCCTGGGAGGAACTGATCATCGGTATTAAGCAAGGACTAAGAGAGCTTGAACTGGATCATATACCGATATCCGGCAGTACAGAAAGTAATTTTCAGCTGCTGCAATCTGCAGCAGGGATCATCGTTGTTGGGAGCAAGCTTAACAAAACAGACCGGAAATTTTCCCTTTCGGATGATATCGGATTTGCAGTAATCGGCCAGCCGCTGGTTGGTGATCAGGTTGTCGAGCAGCCCGAGTCTATTGCTCCTCTTCAATTGTTTCAATGGTGTACCGAACAGGATGAAGTAAAAGAAGTGATGCCTGTTGGCTCGAAGGGGATTTTACATGAGCTCCTTCATTTTTGCGATGTAAAAGAGTATGTGTGTGAAAACAATCTCGATTTACAAAAATCATCAGGCCCATCAACCTGCTTCTTAATCGCTTATTCCAAAAACGGAGAAGAGAAACTGCGCCGGAAAGCTGCTGATTTATTTTCGGAGATTCGACTGAAGGGATGAAAAAATGCTGACACTATACATCACAAGGCACGGAGAAACAGAGTGGAATATCGAAAAGCGCATGCAGGGGCGGATGGATTCAAAGCTCACTTCCCGGGGTGAGGCAGATGCACGGCTGCTTGCAGAAAGACTGCATGATATCGAGTTTACTGCTCTGTATACAAGCCCAAGCGGCAGAGCAGCAGAAACGGCCACGATCATTAAAGGGAGCAGGACCATTCAAGTTATTGAAGACGAACGGCTCATGGAAATTCAGCTTGGCTGCTGGCAAGGAATGACAGAGGATCAGATTCAAGAGCTGTATCGAGAGGATTACGACCATTACCGGAATTCACCTGCACTCTACAAGCGTGTTGATGGAGAATGTTTTCAGGATGTAAAGATGCGGCTCGTCAGTTTTCTAACAGATTTACAAGCTAGCCATGATGCAGGCAATCTATTGATTGTTAGCCATGGGGTCGTCATAAAAACGATGATGTTGATTTTTAAAAATGCCAGAATTGAAAAAGTTTGGAAGCCACCTGTCATCGAAGGGGCGAGCTTGACGATTGTGCAGATCGAACGAGGCAGCTTTCAAGTTTTGCTGGAAGGGGACACTTCACACAAAGCGTATTTTTAAAGGAGCAGGAACGGGTGTTAAACAATTTCTGAAATGTATTTAAGAGATTAGCAATATCATAAACCGCCAGCTCCTAAAGAAGCTGGCTCTCCTTTTTTTCTCTCCATTCTTCTCGTAAAATTCCCATCCTGATTGAATCGTAATATTCCCCGTTATAAAACCGGCATTTTCGCATGCGTCCTTCCAACTTCATCCCGATTTTTTCGGCGGCCCGCATCATTCGTTTATTTCCGGACCAGGTTGTGATTCCTACACGAACAAGAGGCAAGCTTTGAAATAAGTGCTCCACCCATATCGATAGCGCTTCCGTTCCATAGCCGCCATTCCAATACTTTGAATCATAAATCACAATTCCGGCTTCAAGCCAATGAGAGTCCCTATCCTCCCAATAATAGCTAACCTGGCCAGCAATCTCCCCGTCAATTTCGATTACCATTCTTGGCGCGGGATCAACCTCTAAAACCATCCGCATATGGATACGGTAATCCTCAAGGCTCATCGGTGCCAGCGGAAAATAGGGGGCATCCCATTTCTTCCACTCAGGCTCACCCGTGCCATAAATATACTCCCAAAACACTGGGATATCATCTTCCGTAATCTCCCTAATAGATACTTTCTTTCCTATATATAAGTATGATTTCAATGCATTCACCCCCTGATTTGTATTTCTAAATTATAGTATATATTGTGAATTTTTAGAAATAATACTTTCGTATCAATGTACCTAAAGATTTTTATAACAAGTTGTTCCAGTTGATTTAAAAACTTTATGTTGTTAAAATCTAACTAATGATAATTAGGAAGGTGGAATAATGACTTCTAACAAACTAAAGGCCGCTGCTTTGCAATTGTTTGCTGAAAAGGGATATGAGGGCACTGCTTTATCAGAAATAGCGAGAATGGTTGGAATCAAGACACCGTCTATTTATGCTCATTTCCCTTCAAAGGAAGACTTGTTTTTATCCATTTACCGTGAGCATGCGTCCAGTGAAATGCGGACGATTGAAAATGTTTTAATGGAAGAAAAAGATAAACGAACCGGGGAAATACTAAAAACGATCTTTAATGAACTGACAGATCTTAACGCCCATAAAGAAGAAAAGCTTTTTTTCAAAAGAGCTGTCCTGCTTCCGCCCAATCATCTTAAAGAAAAAATGAAACAGGAGTTTGTCGGCTTTGAAAATAAAGCGAGTGAACGGCTCACGGATTTCTTTAAAACAGCGATAAATGCAGGTGAAATTGTCCCTCTAAACCCGGAGGATTTGGTCGCAACGTTTTACTGCATGCTTGATGGATTGTTAATGGAGTCTCATTATTACGATCAGGATGAATATGAAAAACGGCGAAACTCGATTTGGACGATTTTCTGGCAGGGAATACTGCAAAATAACAATTCCTGATTATAAGAGAGGAATCACATCATGGCTTGGTTTTATTTGCTGCTCGCTGGACTTAGCGAAATTGGCTGGGCGTTCGGGTTAAAATACTCAAAGGGTTTTTCCGAACCAGTTCCAACCGTTATGACAATCATGTTAATTATCGTCAGCTTCATGTTGTTTGCAAAAGCGATGAAAACCATTCCGATTGGAACGGCCTATGCGGTGTTTACGGGGATTGGCGCAGCTGGTACTGCATTAATCGGCATTGTATTTTTGGGTGAACCGGCCGGCTTGCTGAAGGTTTTGTTTATTTCCTTATTGCTTGGAGGCATTATCGGATTGAAGATTTCATCAGATGATAATGATGAGAGAACAGAGAGGGCTTCGTAATATGTCGTGGATCTATTTGCTGTTTGCTGGACTGGGTGAAGTAGGCTTCGTCATATTTATGAAGCTTTCTGATGGTTTTACCCGCACCAAATATAGCATTCTTTGCGGAATTTCAGGTTTTGCAAGCTTTTATTTATTATCAAAGGCATTGCTTGAGCTTCCGATCGGAACGGCTTATGGTGTCTGGACAGGTATTGGCGCTGCCGGCAGTGTGCTGCTTGGGATGTTATTTTTCGGCGAGCCCAGAAATTGGCGACGAATTCTTTTCATCGCCATGATTATCATAAGTGTGATTGGCTTAAAAGCAGTTTCATGAGAGGACTGACCTCCCTATATTTTTTTGATGAAATGCTCGGCTTCTCGATTGTTTCGCGCATCCCAGACGGTATGGATTTCAAATGTCCCTTTTTCAAAAAATAACGGGAATTTACGTCGAAACCAGCTCTGCATCGGCAGCTGTAAGGCTTCTTCTCTATGAAACCAAGATAATTCTCCTTCAGGGGGATCATCGAGAAGTTCGCCTTCAACATCGTCTGCCAAATAATTAAAAACCATATGGCGGATATTTTCATGGGGGCTGACATATTCATCGAGGCCTTTATACGTAATATTGCGAACAGTTAAACCTGTTTCTTCCTTAACTTCGCGGATGGCCGCTGCAGATAAACTTTCCGGATAGTCGACTTTGCCGCCGGGTGCAACAAATCCAGGGTATCCGCGTTCTTCCGGCCTTTTGATTAACAGCACCTTATCGCCTTTCACCACCATACATAATGTGTACATTTGATGTTCGATTTCTTTCCAGTTCACTAGTGTCCCGCCTTTGTCTGTTAAAAGATAATTTAATCATATCAAAATTGTGAGAAAATGGCCTGGATTGTAAGATGAAAAAGAGTGGAAACGTGAGTGTTATGAAGGGGAAAAAGGAATTTTCACCGAAATTGATTTTTGGGAGCGTTCGAACAGATAATCCACTGACGCATTGTGAAAGGGAAATATTGAAGATGGTCGCAGAAGGTAAAAAAGCCAAGGAGATTTCAAGCTATTTTTATCATCCGGAACTATATATCAAAAATTTTAAATAAGCTTGAGTGTAAAAAATCAAATAGAGGCAATTTCAATAGCGGAAGGGTGGATTTAGCAGTTCCATCTTTTTTTACATAGAGCACTTGAAACTTTTATTGCCCTAAAACAAAGGCGGTATGCCTTTGCTGAATTCAGAGACGAGGGTTGCGATCGATTGCAATTGTTCTTCATCAAGGTCAAAAGTGTTTTTAATTTTACTTTCAAGATCTTCTGTAACCCTTCTTTTGCCAACTTCAACAAGGGCAATAAGCGAGAAGCTGCAATTAACGAGCTTTGCAAAGTCGCGCTGATTCATGTTATAGCTTTTTCTTAAAAATTTTACAATTTCTTTATTCATCTTTCACCTCTCCTTAGAAAAAGCAATTTACACGGGCTTTTGGTAAGGCTTTCTCTTGTTCAGACGGACGTTATTCTTTAAATTAGCATTAAAGTGAGAGGGTTGTCAAAATCTTTATCATTACACAACCGTTAGCATTTTTAGCTGGGCAACGATATGCTTCACGAACTTGAGTCACATGAAGAAAGCGAGCAAAAAATGCTCGCCAGTACTTATCAACCTTTTGCATCATCCATGATATATCGCATGAGAGTAGTCTTTTTCACCTCAGTAATATTCTTCGCCCCAGCCAGACCTGCCGATACTTTAAATTCATCGAGTAAGTTCGAAACAACCTTTTGAACTCCGTGTTCGCCTGCAACCGCCAGCCCGTATACATAAGGCCTTCCAAGCAATACAGCATCCGCACCAAGTGCAAGCGCCTTGACCATATCCGTGCCACGGCGGATGCCGCTGTCAAACAAAACTGGAAATGTTTCGGGCACAACGTTGCGAATTAATGGTAACGCATCCAGCGAGGATGCGACCCCGTCCAGCTGCCTTCCGCCATGGTTTGACACAATAATTCCCTCGAAGCCCCTTTTAACTGCTTCCACTGCATCGTCAGGATGAAGGATTCCTTTTAAAACAATCGGCAAACTCGTTTGCGTTTTTAGCCACTGCAAATCATCCCAGTTAAAGGAAGGATGGAGAATCTGGTTTAAAATTTCGTCCACGACTTCATCACTGTCTTCAATATTCACTTTAGCCTGAAAAACAGGATCAGAAATATAGTTTGCTTTTCCAAAACCAAGTCTGAGCGGGGAGTAGCTATTGTGCAAGTCCTTTTCCCGCCATCCGAGCATGACGGTATCGACTGTAACGACGAGGGCTTGATAACCGGCGTTTTCAGCCCTTTTAACCATGCTTAACGATAAATCACGATCATTGGACCAGTAAAGCTGGAACCAGTTTGGGCTAAACGGGTTCGCTTCGGCAATCTCTTCCATAGTGTAGCTCGATACAGTACTTGCAATATAAGGAATTCCAAACGAGCCTGCTGCTCTTGCTGCAGCCAATTCTCCGTCTTGATGAGCAATCCTTTGCATTCCAACCGGAGCGAACAATAAAGGGGAAGGAAAAGTTTGATTCAACAATTCTATTGAAAAGTCTGGATTTGCTACATTCGTTAAAACTCTTGGCAAAATGCTGTATTGTTCAAAAGCTCTCGTATTTTTCTGCAGCGTTTCTTCACCGCTGGACCCTGATTGGATATAACCGAACGGGCCTTGCTCAAGAATACATTCAGCCGCCCTTTCCCACTCTTCGACTGAAAAATTGAGCCCGGTCTCTTTCATTTTTGCTAATAAAGGATCTTCCTTGCTGATTACCGCCATGATTTCATTTCCTTTCTAAATAGCTGATTTTTTGATAAAGGTTCTAAAACAAAAAAACCTCTCCAAAGTAGAGAGGTTTGATCATATGTATGGTCGCCCGCTCTCATCTTCCAAAACTAAAATGTTTTGCTGGATTTAGCACCAATTCCAAATTGGAATGGTTGCCGGGCTTCACAGGGCCAGTCCCTCCGCCACTCTCGATAAGAGAACAAAATTATTAAATTAACAGCAATTCGTTACTTATAACTTTAGGATTTCGGGAAGTGGTTGTCAATGAAATATTTTTTAAAACTATTTGTCGGAAAACACCAACTGGGAAATGTTTTATGGTGAAAAAAATTATAGATACATTTTATATATGAAAAACATTAAAAAATGGCGAAAATGAGAGATTGGTTACGAAAATGCCGCTTACATCAAGAGTTGCTTGACAAGAAATGGTGCTTGGCAGTGTCAGCCATAAGGTTGCCAAAAAGGGGAAAAGCACCGGTTATGATTGTGAAATAACGCAGATCCGTCATAAAACAAAATAAAAAAGGCCTATCAAGTGCGATCAGTCAATTGATCAGTACTTACCATTGAGGAGCAATAAGGCCGAGGGGCGATCCCGGATCCCGAGCGGCAATTGCGACAATAATCTTGCGCAGTAGGCCTAATTTATTGATGATGTCCTCCTAAAATAAGCATTTGTTTTTATCAGGCGGATTATATCGTGAATAAATCGAACAGTTAACTAATAAATATTATAAAAATAAAATAATTGTGTGTTTTCTGAAGACAAGATTTCAATGAGTTTAATATAATGTTAAAATAATAATCTGTTGACTATAGTGAGGGATCAATCATTCAGCCATACTTATTCCCAGCAGAACGATTACGGAATCGCTTTCTGTGTTCGCGCCTACAGGCTGTACGAAAAGATGTTGCATGTCATTTAACAGAGAATAGTAATGGCAAATCACCGGGCGATAAATTTCCATTAGAAAACAATCGCGTATGACTCTTTTCTTTCAAAAGAACATGTTAAAATAAAACCATGTGTGTGAGTGAATTTCATAAAGCAATTCTTTAATTGAAAAACGAACAGTAATTTAAAATTAAGATATTATTATTCGTTTCCTACGGCATTCTCTTGTTTATTTAGACAACTTCATTCGTTTTTCGGTTTAGCTTATTACATTGTGGAATTCACTCGTGTGAATGACTAATTGGAGGTTCGATGATGAAAACTAAACTTGGGTTATTATACGGGGGTAAATCCGCTGAACATAATGTTTCTCTACAAACAGCTCTTGCTGTTATTAAAGCGCTTGATGTAGAAAAATTCGATATTCATCCTATTTACATAACAGATGAAGGAAAATGGGTAAAAGGGCCGCAATTAAGCGGTCCAGTGGCTGATGTTAAAGCATTGCAGTTTTCTCAAGGAGACGCAGCTTCTCAAGCTGCTCTCGCTCCGGCATTGTTTCAAGGAAGTGCAGCAGGGCAGGATCAATCTTTGGATGTGATCTTCCCGCTTCTTCATGGACCAAATGGAGAAGACGGAACGGTTCAAGGTCTGCTTGAGCTTTTAAACCTTCCTTATGTAGGTAATGGAGTGCTTGCTTCCGCTGCCGGCATGGATAAAATCATCATGAAAAATGTATTTGCACAAGCCGGGCTTGCCCAGGTCAAATTTGCCTGGTTTACCCGCAGTGAGTGGGAGAAGGCCAGCGAATCCGCGTATGAAAAAATCGAAAAACAACTTGGTTACCCTTGTTTCGTGAAGCCGGCCAATCTCGGTTCCAGTGTTGGCATCAACAAGGCTTCCAATCGTGATGAATTAGCAGCAGCCTGTGAGGAAGCCTTCCTATTTGATCGGAAGATCATTGTCGAAGAAGGCATTACCGCCAGAGAGATTGAAATCGGTGTACTTGGAAATGATGAGCCTGAATGTTCAGTTGCCGGTGAAATTGTGCCGAAAAAGGATTTTTACGACTATAAAGCAAAATATGAAGACGGCGATACCGCGATGATTATCCCGGCGGATGTTACAAAAGAAGAATACAGTGAGCTTAAGGAAATGGCGATTAGATCGTTTAAAGCTCTGGATTGCTCAGGACTGGTACGCGCCGACTTCTTCTTAACAAAGGACGGAAACGCATATATCAATGAAGTCAATACGATGCCTGGCTTTACGCCCTTCAGCATGTTTCCTTTACTGTGGAAGCACACCGGGGTTGAATACCCGGAGCTGATTGAACGTCTTGTTAAGCTTGCAGAAGAAAGACATGCAGAAAAGCAAAACATTAAGCATACATTCTAGCAGCAAAGGGATACACGGCGCTTGATGCCGTGTTCCTTCATGTTTTGGAATAATCCGAGGAGGAGTATAATGATCCGAAAAACGATCAGGCAGCTTTCAAAAATGATTAAAGCCGAAATTGATCTCCAGCAATGGGGAGACACTGAAATTAACGGGGTCAGCATTGATTCGAGAAAGATAGAAACAGGGAATTTGTTTATACCTTTTAAAGGTGAACACGCCGATGGTCACAGGTTCGTGGAGGAAGCAGTTAATAAAGGTGCAGGGGCCGCGTTCTGGCAAAAGGATGTACCAAACCCACCCGTCGATTTGCCGATTATTATCGTCGAGGATACTCTTCTTGCTTTACAGGAGCTGGCCGCCAATTATCGAGACGAGTTATCAACAAAAATCATCGGGATTACTGGAAGCAACGGGAAAACGACGACAAAGGACATGATGGCTAGCGTTCTCTCCCTCGAATATAAAGTCCAAAAAACAGAAGGGAATTTTAACAACCATATCGGGTTGCCCCTGACCGTCCTGCAGTTGAAACCGGAAACGGAAATGGCTGTTCTTGAAATGGGCATGAGTGCAAAAGGTGAGATTGAATTGTTAACAAAGCTTGCCCGGCCTGACGCCGTGATTATTACAAATATCGGAGAAGCCCATTTGCAGGATCTCGGATCACGGGAAGGGATAGCCGAAGCAAAGCTCGAAATTGTGAAGGGCTTGCAGGATGGCGGTCTGATTGTCTATTGCGGTGATGAACCGCTTCTCCGGGAACGGCTGAAGGATTATGAAGCAAAGTTTACCGTTAAAACATTTGGTAAATCGCGCGAAAATGATCTTTATCCCACCGACATTATCCAGAGTGGACAAGGCAGTCAATTTACAGTAAATCGGTTTGAAGGAAAATTTCATCTGCCTGTTCTTGGGGTTCATAATGTCCTCAATGCGCTCGCTGTCATGCTGACCGCCCGCTTTTTTGGTGTTTCTTACGAAAAAATGGACAAAGGCTTTCAAGGCTTAAAGTTAACACAGATGAGAATGGAACTGGTCGAAGGCGCCAAGGGAGAAAGAATTATAAATGACGCCTATAATGCGAGTCCAACAGCGATGAGGGCTGCGATTGAGCTTATTTCGGATTTGGAGGGCTTTTCAAGAAGGATTGTCGTTCTTGGCGATATGCTGGAGCTTGGACCGCTCGAAATTGAATACCATCAGCAAACTGGCGCAAGCCTTGATCCTGAAAAGATCGATTATGTTTTTACATACGGCCCCTTAGGCCGCTTTATCGCAGAAGGTGCCCGTCAGTCATTCGAGGCGGAAAAGATATTTGCTTTTGATGATAAAAACGATCTAATAAACGAATTAAAAAAATATACGGACCGGAATACACTGATCCTCGTAAAAGCTTCGCGGGGAATGAAGCTTGAGGACGTTGTTATCGGGTTGCAAAATCCAGTGTAAGGAGAATGCGAAATGATTGCAGTACTCGCCCATTTCAACCAAGCGTTTGCTGACATGTCACTGGTCATAACTGATATCTTTCTTGTTCTTTAGTATCATAAGTGTAAACCAGTAAAGAATAGGGAAAGAGTTTTGATATCGTGGAGAAAGTCGATAATCCTTTCCTATCGACATTAACGGTCCGGTCTGAGAAAGAGGACTTCTTTTGGAAGTCATGTTTATATCAAACTTTTACTGAAAGTAATGGTGGGTGATCAAACTGATTGGCTGCTTATGCATTCATGGTTTTACCGGCTCTCCCTTTGAAATTGAACCGTTAGTTAGCTATTTGCAAGAAAGGACGGATTGGGAATTCTCAATTCCAACTCTGCCGGGACATGGAGAAACCCTTAGTTTGAAGGGTATTCGTTACAAACAGTGGATTGAACATGCAGAAAAAGAATTACAAATGCTATTGGAGAAATGTGATGAAGTTTATTTGATCGGTTTTTCGATGGGCGGGATCATTGCAAGTTACCTGGCGGTTCATTATCCAGTTACTAAACTGGTCCTGCTAAGTGCGGCGGCTTATTATGTGAACCCGAGACAACTTGCTGCCGACATAGGATTAATGGTCAAGGATGCAGTTGCCGGGAGCTTATTAGAAAATGAATTGTTTCATAGGTATAAGCGAAAAATCATCAGCACGCCATTATCGGCAACAATTCAATTCCGACGGCTGGTTGCCAGCATTCGGCCTCTCTTGAAGCAAATCCAAATACCAACATTTATTGCCCAGGGTGAAGAGGATGGAATTGTTCCCCTTAAAAGTGCCAGATACTTGTACGATAAAATTGGAACGAATCATAAAGATATTAAATACGTGAGCAACTCGGGTCATTTAATTTGTCATTGTGATAAAAGGGAGCAGCTCTTTTCAGACGTCTTCCAATTTTTAAAAGCAGACGAACCAGCAGAAGTAATCTGAGTTAGATTTATCTGTCTATAATGAATTAGAAGCCCCTCTGAGGCATGCGATATCATTGCATTTAATGTTGTTTAATGCTAAGATTAACATCAAAGTGCCTAAGAGAGAAATTTCTTTTTCAAGCGGACATGCTCCTGATGGAGAATGTCTTTTTTTACGAACCACCCTGAATAAGTTTGTGTTTTGCTAGGTTGTGCTGTTTAAAACTCACCAGCTGTTCACATCACATATTACTCTAGTAGGTGCTCCAGCTATTTGCAAAAAATAGCTGAAGAGTCCGATTTGGTTGTCATCTTGGCTTAAGCAAGCCCTTAAAAGATGCATACCTTATATCATTTTTGTACGAATAGAAGGAGAATGAAAATTGACAAAGTTTCAAGATTTAGGTTTAAGCCCTGCATTAATGAAATCAGTTCAGAAAATGGGATTTGAAGAAGCAACTCCAATTCAAGCCCAGACGATCCCGTTGAGCCTTGAGAACAAAGATATCATCGGCCAGGCCCAAACAGGAACCGGTAAAACGGCTGCATTTGGAATTCCTCTAGTTGAAAAAATCGACAAAGACCAGGACGTCATCCAGGGAATTATCGTCGCACCAACTCGTGAACTTGCAATCCAGGTGTCTGAGGAACTATATAAAATTGGTTATGGAAAAAGAGCCCGCGTTTTGGCGATTTATGGCGGGCAGGACATTAACCGGCAAATTCGTGCCTTAAAGAAAAACCCGCATATCATTGTGGGTACACCAGGCCGGATTTTAGATCATATTAACCGTAAAACATTGCGGCTTAACAATGTCAAGATGGCGATTCTCGATGAAGCGGACGAAATGCTGAACATGGGCTTTATTGATGATATTGAAGCAATTCTTGGCCAAATTCCAACAGAGCGGCAAACGCTACTTTTCTCAGCAACGATGCCGGCACCGATCCAGAGAATGGCTGAAAAATTCATGAAGGACCCGCAAGTTGTCCGCGTAAAAACAAAAGAAGTAACGGTTCCTCTAATTGAACAGTATTATGTAGAGGTCCAGGAAAAGACCAAGTTTGACGTTTTGACAAGGCTTCTTGACAGCCAATCTCCTGAACTGGCGATTGTATTCGGAAGGACAAAACGGCGTGTAGATGAGCTCGCCGAAGCCTTGAATCTTCGCGGATATATGGCAGAAGGAATCCACGGCGATCTCAGCCAGGCGAAACGCATCTCGGTATTGCGCAAATTTAAAGAGGGTTCGATTGATGTTCTTGTTGCCACCGATGTTGCTGCGCGCGGCTTGGACATTTCCGGAGTGACCCATGTCTATAATTTTGACATTCCACAGGATCCTGAAAGCTATGTGCACCGGATTGGGCGTACTGGCCGTGCCGGAAAAACGGGAATGGCGATCACGTTTGTTACTTACCGTGAAAGAGACTACTTAAAAGTTGTCGAAAGAACAACAAAACGGCGGATGGAACTATTAAAGCCGCCTACTCAACATGAAGCGTTCGAAGGTCAACAGAAAGCGGCTGTCGATAAGATTCTTCAAACGATCGAAAACAATAACCTGCAGCAGTATAAAGAAACAGCGGATCAACTGCTCGAACAGCATGATGCTTCCACTATTGTAGCTGCCGTATTAAAAATGATTACAAAAGAACCTGATATGACACCTGTTAAGCTGACAGAAGAAGCTCCTCGCCCGCAGCGGAGAGATCGCAGCTCAAATGACCGGAGCAGAGGCTACGATAATAAAAGGGGTAATGATGCCAATAGTCGAAGAAAAGGCCCTTATAAGCCGCGTTCCGGGACGAAGCGAAGCAGCCAGTCAACCAATTCAAAAAGTTATCGGTAAGAGAGCATTTGCTCTCTTTTTTGTGCGAATAACAGCTCGTAAAAAGCAAATTTCCGCTCAATCATTAAGTCATTCTTTCAAGCTTTTATCGGGGCTCGGGATTCCGCTTGTTTTCGACTATCACCATCATCTTGCCAATCAAGGGGCTGGCAATTGGGAAGGCGCATGGGAACGGGTTGTTTCAACATGGGGTGCTTCCAGTTTGCCGATTAAAATGCACATTTCCAGCCCGAGATTCGGGCACATAGCGATTATATCGATGTGGAGATGTTTTTGACGTTTTTAAAGACGATCAAAGGCTCCGTTCCGGAAATTTACTGTATGATTGAAGCGAAAAAGAAGGATGAAGCGCTTTTTCAGCTGATGAGGCAGATTAAGCGGGTACCGGGAGTAGAATTGATCAATGAAGCAAGCTTTCGGATGCCGTGAAGATTTGCTTTTTATAAAACTTTTAGCTTGGCTTCTGCGTAAAAGTAATAGCATCTTCTTCAAATGTATGACATTCATGTATACTTAAAGGGGATATACCAAGGAAAACGCAGGAGGATACTGGCGTGATAATGGAACCGCAAACAAGAATTTCTGAACGGGCGTTAAAAGTGTGGAGGATATCAGGTACAATCCAGTCTGTTATTATTGGCCTGGTTGGAGCCGCGCTGATTATTTTATCGATTATTTTTTCCTGGCCGAGCTGGATCATTGGATTGACTGTCGTGATTATGCTTGGCTACAGCTATCTTTATGTTTATTTGTTTCCTTCCCTTCGCTGGAAGCGGTGGCGCTACGAGGTTAGAGAACAAGAGATCGAACTCCAGCAGGGGATATTTATTATTAAGAGGACGCTTGTGCCGATGATTCGGGTTCAGCATGTTGACACCCGGCAGGGACCTTTATTGAGAAAATACAGTCTGGCGACAGTCGCGATCTCAACTGCGGCGACTGTACATGAAATTCCTGCCGTCGATGTTGCGGAAGCGGATGAACTTCGTGTCTTTATTTCAAAACTGGCAAGGGTGGCGGATGAGGATGTCTGAAGCAAAACGCCTGCACCCGATCTCTACACTTTATAATTTTGCCAGGCATGTGAAGGAACTGTTCTTCCCGTTTATCATTTTCGTTTTCTGGGGCGGAAATGGAACAGGCGCTGATTGGGTTTTCTGGTTGATTTCAATTGGGACAGTGCTATTTATCCTTGTAGGAGGCGTGCTCTCCTGGCTGAGGTTTACTTACCGCGTTGAAGACGGTGAATTGAGGATCGAATACGGAATCGTCATTAGAAAGAAACGCTATATTCCTTTTGAACGAATTCAAAGCCTTGACTATTCAGAAGGAATTTTCCATCGTCCGTTCGGGCTTGTGAAAGTAAAAGTGGAAACAGCAGGCGGACTTGGATTGAACGAGGCGGAGGCTGTTTTAACTGCGATTACAAAAGCAGAGGCAGATGCTATTCAACAGATCTTGACCTCCGCAAAAAACAATCACCGCATTCCTGTCGAAATACTTAATGAAACGGAAGAAGAACTCATTTATAAAATATCTGCTCCTGAACTGCTTCTGCTTGCTTCTACTTCCGGAGGTGTTGGGGTAGTCATTTCTGCCGTGATCGCGTTCTTTTTTCAATTTGATGAGCTTATCCCTTATCGGCGATTGTTCACAGGATTTGAAAGATTGATCGGAAGCGGGATTGTTTTTGTAAGTACACTGGTGTTCATCGGGTTTTTCATTGCCTGGGTGATTGCCTTAATAGGGACGATGCTTAAATATGCAGATTTTACAGTAAAAAGAATTAACAATGATTTAGTCATCTCAAGGGGCCTTTTGGAAAAACGCCAGACGACGATTCCGTTGAAGCGGATTCAGGCAATGAGAATTAGCGAAAACTTGATCAGGCAGCCGCTTGGTTATGCTGCTGTATCATTGGAAAGCGCCGGAGGCTCATTCGAAAAAGGCGATCAATCGCAGGTTTTGTTGCTGCCGATGATCAGAAAAAATAAGATCGGCGATCTTTTGCAAAATGTTTTGAATGACTATCAGCTTGAAACATGTTTTGTCCCGGCCCCGCTTAGGGCGAAAGTACGATATGTGACGAGAGGATTGCTAATTGCTTTCCCGTTCGCTGTTGTGCCGGCTGTCTTCTTTCGTCCGTGGGGATATTTATCCCTGCTGCTTTTTATTGCAGCAGCGATCTGGTCGCTGTTAATGTATAAAGATGCCGGCTGGAATCTTGACAATCAGCAGCTTGCGCTCAGATACCGGGGGATTGTTAAAAACACTGTGTATATGAGAAAAATAAAAATCCAGTCTTTGAGCAATCAAGAAAGCTATTTTCAAAAGAACAAAGACTTGGCAACAGTTGAAGCGTTCGTCATGTCGGGAATTGGTGCCGGCGGCGGGAAAGTCATTGACATCGAAAGAAACGATGCAATTCAAATATATAAATGGTATTCCGGAACAGATTGAATAAAACTATGATTGCATAAATAAAAGCATCCCTGTCAAACCTTTCGTACAGGGATGCTTTTTCGCGTTTTGGCTTACTTACCTCAGTAAATTCGCAGTTAAACCCAAAAATGAATGCAGTTGTCTAAATAAACAGCAATTCATTCACCTATTAATCAGTCCAAGAACAGCGAGCAAGGCGACGCCTCCCCAAAGAAGCATCTGCCAGAACGATTTTCGGTTGCCAGCAGGCCGCCATGAACTGTTGTCTCTCACTTGATGATAAATGTCTTTTTTTGAGTCTGAATAAGAGAAAGCCCCGATTAAAAATCCCGCTATAAGACCGAAAATATGTGCGGTAATATTGATATTTGGCTGGATAAACGTCATGATGATTCCAATAACAGAAATAGTTAAAATAATTTGGGCATTTTGGCGGGAAAGCATGTACCTTCTAAAAGTGAACATCGCAAGATAAAAGCCGAACAGACCGAAAATAGCCCCACTTGATCCAACATGTGTATATGTTAAAGGCATCAACAAAAAGGTGGCCACATTTGCAAGAATCCCGCTGAACGTGTATAAAAGAATAAACTTTATTTTGCCGAGCATTTGCTCGAGGGGCGGTCCGAATAATACAAGGGAAAAGCTGTTGAAAAGGACGTGGGCAAAGCCGGCATGCATGAAAATAGGTGTAAGCAGGCGCCACCATTGTCCTTCTGAAATAAATAGATTAACTCCGGCCAATTGTTCAAATAAAAGCATGCCGGGAAATAGAGGAAGAACTGTTAATAGATAGAGAATTGCGTGTAAAATAAGAATAAAGGTGATAACTGGGTAAAAACGGATAAACTCCCGAAAGCTTTCTGTTCTTGTAAACATAATTAACCCCCCGAATTTATATACATACATTCTATCCCGGATCGATAGCGGAAAACCATATTTGTACTATTGTTTATGCAATAAAAATTGAAATAGAAGGATGATGAATGATGATTTCAGGCATTGGAGTGGATATTGTCGAGCTGGAGCGGATCTCTGAAATTGTCTCTTCCCAGCCGAAATTTATTAAACGAGTTTTAACAGATGCCGAAATTAAGCAATTTGAACGGCTTTCTCCTAACAGAAGAATCGAATATTTGGCAGGAAGATTTGCAGCGAAAGAGGCTTTTGCGAAAGCAGCAGGAACCGGAATCGGGAAAGATCTTTCTTTTTTGGACATCGAGGTTGCAACTGATGAGAAAGGAAAGCCGTTTTTCATTAAGCCTTTGCAAACAGGTGCGCATTTGTCGATCTCCCATAGCCGTCAATATGCGGTTGCCCAGGTGGTCTTAGAAAAAAGTTTCTAAAAAATAAAAGCTTGTCATCCGGCCCGGTATATTCATTAAGGTTGTCTCATATATTCATAGTGTGCAACAGGAGAGACAAGGCAAAAAGGCGGGAACATTGGCGTTAAGCCCTTTAAAAGGGTCACTCCAACAGACCGAAAAATGTTTCTGGCGTCAATGTCTGATCATCCTTTTACTCTCCGTAACCGTGTTGAAATGAGACAAAAGGGGTTGGAAAAATGAAGAAGAAATGGTTGCTGCTTCTCGCCGGGCTAATGGTCATTTTCGTTTTATCTGCATGCGGTTCAAAAACTCAGGAGGATGTTGTTCAAGAACTGAATGGCAAGTTTGAGGAAATGAAAGGCTACAAGGCTGACGCAAAAATGACCTTGCAAATGGGGGAGGAGCCGCAGGAGTATGATGTTGAAATTTGGCATAAACAACCTGATTTCTACCGGGTAAATCTAAAAAATGCCCAGAAGGATCAAAGCCAGATGATTCTCCGAAACGAAGAAGGAGTGTTTGTCCTGACTCCTGCTCTTAATAAGAGCTTCCGTTTCCAGAGTGAATGGCCGCAAAATAGCAGCCAGGCCTATTTATATGAATCCTTAATTACGGACATTATTGAAGACAATGAGGCAAAATTCAAAGCAACGAAAGAAGGTTATGTGTTTGAAACAAAAACACGCTACCAAAATAAAAAAATGCTTCCTTTGCAGGAAATCACCTTAAACAAAGACCTGGCCCCTGTCAGTGTCAAAGTAATGGATCCTGACCGGAAAGCGTTAGTAACAGTGGAGTTTTCCAATGTTAAGTTCGATGTGACTTTTGACAAAAACGACTTTGACATGAAGAAAAATATGACCGGAGCCCAATTGGAAGTGCCAGTGATGGCTGACCTAAATGAGATGGAATTTACAGTCAAATATCCAACAGCAGAGATTCCTGGTGCCAGTCTGGTAGATGAAAAGGAAATCGCAACTGCGGATGGAAAACGGGTCGTCTTAACTTATGGCGATGAAAAAACGTTCACGCTTGTGCAAGAAAAAGCAGAAGTGATGGAGTCAACTGCTTCGGCTATGACGATGAATGGCGAGCCGGTCGATTTAGGGTTTACGATTGGGGCTTTAGCTGACAATATGGTGACATGGACTCAACAGGGGGTCGACTATATGGTTGCTTCCAACGATTTAACGAAGGAAGAATTGGTAATGATCGCCCGTTCTGTACAAGGAAATGTAAGTAAATGAGTGAATTTCACAATATAATAGGCTAAACTGAAAAACGAATGTAGTTGTCTAATAAACGGTAGTATGCCGCAGGATACCGAATAATACTATCTTAATCGTAAATAACCGTTCGTTTTTCTATTAAAGGAATGCTTTATGAAATTCAAATAATAACATGCGAAAGCAGGCTCCGACTGGTAGCCTGCTTTCTACGTCTATTTGGAGCCGTGTTTTTAAGTTTCAGGGAAAGCGATCTAATCTGATTGGCTTTAAAGAGCCTTGCCGGAAGCGGAATGCAATCCAGGAACGACGCTGGATAGTAAATTCTTCATTTGACATCAGAGGTGCTTGAGCATAATAATCAAGGATGTAGCTTTTTATGATAAATATACAGCGTTGAACGGATTCAGGAGGAAGTGGAGCAGGTGGAATACCAAGGAAGTTTTTATCGGGATACCTGGGTTGAGATAGACTTAAATCATATCGAAGATAATCTGAAGTCAATAAAAAAACTACTGCCGAACGAGGTGGAAATGATTGCTGTAGTGAAGGCCAATGCCTATGGACACGGCGACATTCAAACCGCTGAAGCAGCCCTTCGTGCCGGTGCATCGATGCTGGCCGTAGCGTTTATGGACGAAGCAATCGCACTGAGGAGGAAAGGAATCACAGCCCCGATTCTTGTTCTCGGTGCAAGCCGCCCGGAAGATATAAATGTCGCAGCTGAGTTAAATCTTACGCTTACCGTTTTTCAAGAGGAGTGGATTGTCAAGGCTGCGGGAATCTTAAAACCGGAGCTGGAAATATCGGTGCATATTAAAGTGGATACCGGAATGAATAGAATTGGCGTCGGTACCAGGGATGAACTTAGGAAGCTCGAAGCATCGATCACGAATAATCGCCAAATTCGCATGGAAGGTATTTATACTCATTTTGCGACCGCGGATGAGCTGGACCTTTCGTATTCTGGGGAGCAGTTGGAGCGCTTCAATGATTTGCTCGGCGTTCTTGACAACCTTCCCCGCTATATCCATAGCAGCAACAGTGCAGCAGCTATCAGGTTTCCGGAAGCTCATTTTAATGCGGTGCGCGTTGGAATCGCCATGTATGGATTAACCCCCTCACTCGAAATCGCAGCTCAGTTGCCGATTGCATTAAAGGAAGCATTCTCATTACACTCGCGGCTTGTCCATGTAAAAAAAATCAACAAAGGTGAAAAGGTCAGCTACGGTGCAACATATGAAGCTGCAGAAGATGAATGGATCGGCACACTGCCGATCGGTTATGCAGATGGCTGGATCCGAAAGCTTCAGGGACAGGACGTCCTGGTCGAGGGCAGGAGGGTGCCAATTGTTGGGCGGATTTGTATGGATCAATGCATGGTCAAGCTACCAAGTTATGTTCCAGTCGGAACAAACTGTACCTTGATTGGTTCACAAAAAGCAGAAACAATTTCCATAAATGAGATTGCTTCCAAGCTGAAAACGATTAACTATGAAATTCCCTGTATGATTTCAAACCGTGTACCGAGGATATTTAAACAAAATGGAAAAATGTTAGCCATAAACAATCCTTTGTTGACATAGTATAGGAGTGGCGGGAGCAAATCCATGAGAAAGTGAAAAAAACCGATGACAGACCTTTTTAGTTGTTATTTTGCGCTGGAAGGAAGGATTCGGTTTGCCTTCATGCATAAAAGTTGATTTTTTTGGACGATAATACAGAAGAATTAATGAATAGTCTTTGCATGGGCCTTGAATAGTGATAATATTAGAAATAGTAGAGACTCAAAATGATGTGTAGTTGATGGTGGAGGTGTATGTTTGTGTCAGAATCCGGCGCAACAACAGAGATCATGGTAAAATTGCCGCAACATCTTTTAACCGAATTAGATGGATTTGTTAAACAAGAAAATGTAAACCGAAGTGAATTCATTTACCAAGCTACAAAAATGTATTTACGTGAGCGAAAAAAAAGGCAAATTTGTGAATCAATGAGACGGGGCTATATGGAAATGGCCAAAATTAATTTGACGATTGCATCTGAAGCATTCCAAGCAGAATATGAGGCAGAACACACAGTTGAACGTCTAGTAAGCGGAGGGTAATCCCTTGATTGTCAAACGTGGTGACGTATATTTCGCGGACCTATCCCCAGTTGTTGGTTCAGAACAAGGTGGAGTCCGTCCAGTGTTAGTCATCCAAAACGACATCGGGAATCGGTTTAGTCCGACAGTAATTGTAGCCGCAATCACAGCACAAATTCAAAAAGCAAAGTTGCCTACTCATGTTGAAATTGTTGCGAAACGATATGGTTTTGAACGCGATTCGGTCATCCTATTAGAACAGATTCGTACCATTGATAAACAGCGGTTAACCGATAAGATTACACATCTCGATGACGAAATGATGGAAAAAGTGGATGAAGCCTTGCAGATAAGTTTGGGTCTCATCGAATTTTAACTGCAAGCACGCTCTTTGGTGAAAGGGCGTTTTTTATTGAAAAAAGACATGCAGAACGCCGTTGCGACGGAAATTTACGTGTATAAAGTTATAATATGATGAGATTGTAAAAAGTTGACCCGCGCAGGTCTAAACGCTTGCTTGATTATGAAGAAATTTACAGGGGACAGCCGCCAATATTGTTTATATATCATCATGAAGATTTGTTTTTTCTGCATAGCAGGCTGTTTTGGGCAGCTTGCTTTTTTGTTTTTATGTAACCCGCCAGAACACCCGTGATATCAATCGTGGGAAGAATGGCGGGTGTTTTATTTTGTTTTAAGGGTTCATTGTAGTTCTGTATGCAGGAATCCATGACTTTAGTCATGAGAGATGCAAAAAAGGTTTGTTTGTTTGCAGGAAATCCCTGCATTCCTGTAGTATTTAATTTGACGAAGAGGATTTGTTATCATTAAATAGTTATAAGGAATCGCGAGAAGGATTATTTAATTTAGTTTACAAATTTAAATTTACTTTACAGCATACAGGATAACGGTACGGTTAATTTTTGTGTGATAGAATGGGGAGGGTTCGGCTTAATGAATAAACAAATTGTTGATTACATTCAAACCAATAGAGAAGCAATGTTAACGGACTGGATCGAGGAGATTAGGGAACAGGCCGATGAGCGCATTATTCGCGTAGCGTCCGACCAGGTGTTTATTGGGACAAGCCGTGAATTTATTGATTTGATTGTATCGAACATAACAGATTCGAACGAAGAATTCATTGCAAAACTGTCTGACTTTGCTGAAAAGGTAGTCCGGTTAGGCTGGCCATTAACATTTGTAACAAAAGGTTTACAGACTTTCGGGAAAATTGTGTTTGAAGGAATGCAAGAAGCAGGCCTGATAACCCGGGATAATCAGATGGATATAGTTTATGATTTTGATAAATGGCTGACACCGATGACAAATGAAATCGTCAGTATGTATTCCACTACCTGGGAAAGAACCGTTTCCCTGCAAAAAATAGCGTTGCAAGAGTTATCCGCACCGTTAATTCCCGTATTTGAAAAGATCACGGTGATGCCGCTCGTTGGTACGATTGATACAGAACGGGCCAAGCAGATCATGGAAAACCTGTTGAGCGGGGTTGTTAAACACCGTTCGGAAGTTGTTTTGATTGATATCACAGGAGTTCCGGTTGTTGATACGATGGTAGCGCATCATATTATCCAGGCGGCAGATGCTGTCCGTCTTGTCGGGGCCAAATGCATGCTTGTCGGAATTCGTCCGGAAATTGCCCAAACCATTGTGAATTTAGGGATTGAACTGAATCAATTTACTACGAAAAATACCTTGAAAAAGGGAATTGAAGCGGCATTAGAAATTACAAATCGCAAAATTGTGAATGTGGAGGGAGCAGAGTGAGAATACCTATTTTAAAATTGCATGATTGCCTATTAGTCTCCATCCAATGGGAGTTGGATGACCAAACCGCTCTCCAATTCCAAGAGGATTTGCTTCACAAAATTCATGAAACAAGCGCAAACGGAGTCGTTATCGATCTTACTTCGATCGATTTTATCGATTCGTTTATTGCAAAAGTTTTGGGAGATGTCATTAGCATGTCCAAGCTAATGGGTGCAAAAGTTGTCATTACCGGAATACAGCCTGCCGTTGCTATTACGCTGATAGAGTTGGGGATTGGGTTGGATGATGTCCTCACAGCTTTAGATTTAGAAAAAGGGTTGGAGAAATTGCAACTGGAACTGGGGGATTGACTGTATGGGAATCCAATCCTGCGTTAAGATTATAAATGAGTGGGACATTGTTGCAGCCCGCCAGCTTGGGCGGAATGTTGCAAAAGAGCTTGGGTTCGGAACAGTTGACCAGGCAAGAATTACAACGGCGATAAGCGAACTCGCAAGGAACATTTATTTGTATGCCGGGCAAGGACAGATTTGCATCGAAAAAATATATGATGGCGGAAAAGCCGGGTTGCTGATTCATGCGATAGATAGCGGACCTGGTATAAGTGATTTGCGCCAAGTGATGGAAGATGGATTTTCAACATCAGGCGGACTGGGAGCCGGGCTGCCGGGTGTTAAGCGATTAATGGATGAATTTGATATCGATTCATCGCCGGGAAATGGTACAGATATAAAAGCAACAAAGTGGCTCCGTTAGGGGGAACATAATGGATTTTCGCGAATCGATGGAGTCAAAGTATCGAGAAATATTGGAAAGTTATTTAAAAGAACAGAATGAACAGGCATTATATGCAAGTCAAAAATTCAGTCGCAAAACGATTGAGCATAAGATTTCACCGGAAGAAATTATCAGCCTTCATAAAGGGCTTCTTACTGATCTTTATCCCGATATTCCGAACCATGTAATGAACTCGTTTGATATTTTATTGGAAGTGATGATCGGATATGGCTTAGCTTACCGGGAACATCAAACATTAAGGCATATGCAGCAGGAACTCAGGTCGGAAATGGAAATTGCCGCTAACGTCCAGCAAACGCTGCTTGGTACAAAAGTTCCGAAAATCGACGGGCTTGATATTGGGGCGATCAGTGTGCCGGCCAGGCACATGAACGGGGATTACTATCATTTTGTCCAGGATGAAAATGATTATATAAGCGTCGCGATTGCAGACGTAATTGGAAAAGGAATTCCCGCCGCTCTTTGTATGTCGATGATCAAATATGCGATGGACAGTTTGCCTGAAAATCGGAATGAACCGAGTGTGATTCTTGAAAACCTCAACCGTGTCGTCGAACAAAATGTCGATCCAAGCATGTTTATCACGATGTTTTACGGTATGTTTAATCCGGCCGAAAATATTTTTTACTATGCATCAGCCGGTCACGAGCCTGGTTTTTATTATTGTTCAGCTCAGGATGAATTTTTTGAATTGGAAGCAAAGGGTTTGCTGCTTGGCGTAGACAAGCGTACAAAATACACCCAATATAAAAAGGCAATCAAGCCGGGAGATATGGTTGTCCTTATGTCTGATGGAGTAACAGAATGCAGGACAGAAGAGGGATTCATCGAGAGAGAAACATTAATCGGGTATATCAGGAAATACCATCACTTAAGTGCTCAGGAAATTGTTAATAATATATATAAGGAACTTGAAAAGCTTCAGCACTTTCAATTGCGTGACGACTTTACGTTAATCATTTTAAAAAGAGATGTTTAATTTTTTTCGAAAAGGGTAAACAGAAAGAGCAATTGAGATAAAGAGGTGGGTCAAAAAATGAATTTAACAATAGATGTAAATGAGACAGAAACTTTGGTTGAAGTAACAGTAAGCGGTGAAATTGATGCATATACTGCGCCAAAACTCCGAGAAGCCCTTTTACCAATGTCCGAAAAGAAAGGGATTGAAATGATCGTCGACCTTTCCGAAGTGTCCTATATGGACAGTACAGGTTTAGGTGTGTTTGTCGGCGCCTTTAAAAATATCCGTTCCCATGACGGGAAATTTCAATTAGTTGGCTTGTCTGAACGGCTAAAAAGGCTATTTGACATTACCGGTCTTGCCGATATTATCGATATAAACAGCGAGATAGAAGGTGGAGTGCAATGAATCAGCCGTTTGACTATATTGAGATGAAAATTCCGGCAAAACCGGAATTTGTCGGAGTTATTCGGTTAACCCTTTCTGGCATTGCGAGCAGGCTGGGGTTTTCTTATGATGAGATTGAGGACTTGAAAATTGCCACGAGTGAAGCATGTACGAATGCAGTTCAACACGCATACAGGCAAAACGAACATGGTGAGGTTGTAATCGGCTTCGGCTTGTACACGGACCGCCTGGAAGTGATGGTTTCGGATAGCGGAAGAAGCTTTGACTTCCAATCTGCCCGTCAAGGACTCGGGCCGTACGAGCAAACCGATTCTGTAGAATTTATGCGAGAAGGAGGCTTAGGCCTTTATCTTATCGAAACATTGATGGATGAAGTTCGAATCCATCAAAAAGAGGGTGTGACGGTCTTCATGACCAAATACCTGGAAGGAGAGCAGGTGGAGATAGATGCAGAAACAATCTCAACCTAACCAACCCAAGCAAGAAACGAACGACTTAATTAAAGCATATCAGCTGCATCAGGACGAAGAAGCGCAAAAACAGCTCGTCCTTCAATATCAAAACCTTGTTGAAACAATCGCTAGAAAGTATTCCAAAGGCAGATCCTTTCATGAAGATATTTTTCAAGTCGGCATGATTGGCTTGCTGGGAGCGATCCGCCGCTATGATGAAACTTTCGGCAAAAGCTTTGAAGCTTTTGCCGTACCGACAATCATTGGTGAAATCAAACGGTTTTTAAGAGATAAAACGTGGAGTGTCCACGTTCCACGCCGAATTAAGGAGCTTGGCCCGAAAATCAAGACAACGGTAGAGAATTTGACTACGGAGTTGCATCGCTCTCCTAAAGTAGAAGAAATCGCTGCTGCACTTGAGGTTTCCGAAGAAGAAGTGCTTGAAGCAATGGAAATGGGGAAAAGCTATCAGGCTTTGTCTGTCGATCATTCAATCGAAGCGGATTCTGACGGTGGAACGGTTACCCTGCTTGACATTGTCGGAAATGTAGATGAAGGCTACGAAAAGATTAATCAGCGAATGGTGCTGGAAAAAGTGTTGCATGTACTGACAGACCGTGAGAAGAAAATCATTCAATATACGTATTTGGAAAATATGAGCCAAAAGGATGCAGGTGACAAATTGGGAATTTCTCAGATGCACGTCTCACGTTTGCAAAGGAGAGCCATCAAGAAACTACAAGAAGCCATCCATGCAGAGGTGAATAACTCGGAGTGCCTTTCATGAACGATTCAGCAAAAGAAAAGGTCCAACTTTTAGCTCACCAAACAGCAAAAGAAGGCCGGCAGGAATGCGGAGATGCTTATTATTATAAGGAAACCGATGAATATTTTATCTGTGTTGTAGCAGATGGACTCGGAAGTGGTAAATATGCAAATGAAGCTTCGTCCGCTGTTGTAGCTGCGGTAGAACAATATCATGGGGATGATGTAGAAACACTCATGAATCATTGCAATAAAGCACTTTTACAAAAACGAGGCGCTGCTGTATCGATATTCAAGGTTTATTTTAAAACAAGGGAATTCGTGTACAGCTGCGTAGGAAACATCCGGTTTTTTCTCTATTCCCCCTCCGGTAAGCTCACATATCCCCTGCCGGTGACTGGCTATTTATCAGGAAGACCGCAATCCTTTCATACTCAACGGTTTCTTTATGAGCCAAGATCGAAATTCCTCATTCATTCTGACGGGCTGCATTTGCAGGGAGCAAAGTCTTTGCTCAAAGGATTTCTTCCACTCGAACTTATCGCTAATGAAATTAAATCTAAATATATGACCACAAGTGATGACACCACCTTTATAATCGGGAGCTTACTTCAATAATACAGTAAGCTCTTTTTGTCTGTATAATCGTGCAAACCAGGAAAACATTTTGTAAAATAGGATAAAAGACTTTATTTTTTAGCGGGAGGCTCGAAGCTTGGAGAAAACAGTTGAAAAAAAAGATACATATATAAATTTAATTGCAACAGAACAAAAGATTACGGGTAAACAAGTAAGCAGTGTTATTTCTTTATTGGAGGAAGGGAACACGGTTCCGTTTATCGCCCGTTACCGAAAAGAACAAACAGGAGCACTGGATGAGGTACAAATCCGGGATATTATGGATCGGTGGCAATACATTCAAAACTTAGAGCAAAGAAAAGAAGAGGTCGTTCGTTTAATTGATGAACAGGGAAAGCTGACGAATGAACTGAAAGTGCAAATCGAACAGGCAAACAAGCTTCAGGAAGTCGAAGATTTATATCGGCCTTATAAACAGAAGCGCCGGACAAAGGCGACTGTCGCGAAAGAAAAAGGGCTGGAACCTTTTGCGGAATGGATCATGGCATTGCCGAAGGAAGGATCAGTGGATGAAAAAGCAAATGATTTTTTATCCGAAGAAAAACAAGTGCTTACAATTGAAGAAGCGATTTCCGGTGCAAAAGATATCATTGCTGAAATCGTTTCTGATGATGCAGACAGTAGAAAATGGATTCGCAGAGAGACGAGTCAAAGCGGATTAATTGAAACGGCCGTAAAAGATGCAAATGAAGATGAGAAAAACATTTATGAAATGTATTATGAATACAGCGAACCTGTCAGCAAAATAGTCCCGCACCGCATATTGGCCTTAAACCGCGGCGAAAAAGAAGATATCATCCGCGTCGCGATCAAGCCTAACACCGATAAAATCATCGGGTTCCTGACGAGAAAATGGATGGAAAACCGCGAATCGATTACAGCAGACTTCATGGAAGAAGCTATTGAAGATAGCTACAAGCGGCTTATCCAACCATCGATTGAACGTGAAATCCGCAATGAGTTGACAGAAAAGGCTGAGGAGCAGGCGATCCATATTTTTTCTGAAAACCTTCGCAACCTGCTGCTCCAGCCGCCATTAAAAGGCAAGGTTGTACTTGGAGTCGATCCTGCATACCGGACAGGCTGTAAGCTAGCGGTTGTCGATGAGACCGGCAAGCTTTTGCAAAAAGGAGTTATTTATCCGCATCCGCCTGTTTCAAAAGTAAACGAGGCAAAGGAGAAGGTAATCAAACTTCTGCAACAATATAAAGTGGAAATGGTCGCGATCGGCAATGGAACAGCTTCCCGGGAAACAGAGCAATTTGTTGCAGATATCCTCAAAGAGATTCAAGGAGAGATTTTCTACTTGATTGTCAATGAGGCAGGGGCGAGTGTTTATTCAGCATCAGATATTGCGAGAGAGGAATTTCCTGAATTCCAGGTGGAAGAAAGAAGCGCAGTATCGATTGCCCGCAGACTTCAGGATCCTCTAGCTGAGCTCGTTAAGATTGATCCGAAGTCAGTTGGTGTCGGCCAATACCAGCACGACGTGTCCCAGAAAAAATTATCTGAGTCTCTGACCTTCGTTGTAGAAACAGCTGTAAATAAGGTCGGCGTCAACGTTAATACAGCGTCAGCCTCGCTTTTGCAGTATGTCGCCGGTTTATCGAAAACGGTCGCCATCAATGTAATCAAAAAACGTGATGAAGAAGGTAAATTTTTGAGCCGGGTACAGTTGAAAAAAATACCCCGGCTTGGCGCCAAGACATATGAGCAGGCAATCGGATTCCTTCGGGTTATTGATGGTAGCGAGCCCCTTGACCGGACTGCAATCCATCCGGAAACTTATCCTGAAGTTAAAAAATTGTTAAGTATGCTTGGGTTCAAATCAACAGACCTTGGCACAGAAGCGTTAAAGGCATCTCTAAATAATTTGGATATTAAAGCAACAGCCGCTGAATTGAAAATTGGTGAACTAACCTTAAAGGATATTGTCGAAGCTTTAATGAGGCCGGAGCGGGATCCTCGTGATGAATTGCCAAAACCATTGTTAAAGCAGGATATTCTCAAATTGGAAGACTTAAAGCCCGGCCTTGAACTGCAGGGAACGGTAAGAAATGTCGTTGACTTCGGCGCTTTTGTCGATATCGGGGTCAAACAGGATGGTTTGGTTCACATTTCGAAGCTGCGCCGCCAGTTTGTAAAGCACCCGTTGGATGTCGTTTCTGTTGGGGATGTCGTCACGGTTTGGGTGGATAGTGTCGACAAACAAAAAGGCAGGGTTGCGCTGACGATGCTGTCGCCCGCCGAGTAGACAGTCGCTTTAAAAAACACTGCTTTTTAAGAGCAGTGTTTTTTTTGGTAAAAAAACCAACATTGATTTAATAATTTAATTTGGTAACTATTTTTTTCATAAAATGCCTTCTTCATTTGATTCTGGAACCAGGCCGGCATAATGATACCTCCCTAATCATTTTCGTTTCAAAAGGTATATATAATGTATGCTATAATAGGTTGTCATGTTCACCCAAAGGAGAGACACACCATGAATGATGATGAACTTCAAAGATTAGTCGAGCAAATATCCATTGAATCCTTTCATAGGCTCTTCCGGCATAAGGCTACTTTCAATGCGCGACTCCGCTCAACAGGAGGACGTTATCTCCTCCACTCCCACAATATAGAAATCAACAAAAAGTATTTTGAACAGCTCGGTAAGGAAGAATTAATCGGTATTATTAAACACGAGTTATGCCATTATCATCTTCACTTGGAGGGCAAAGGTTACCGCCATCGTGATCAGGACTTCAGGACCCTGCTCAAACAAGTAGACGCTCCCCGTTTTTGTTCGACACTGCCGGAAAAACCTAAAAAGAAAACACTGAGTAAAATGCTTATATACCAATGCAAACAATGCGGGCATCTTTACAAACGGAAACGGACAGTGAATACATCTAAATACGTATGTGGCAAATGTAAAGGCAAACTGATGAAAGTTAATGAAGTCGCCTTAAATTCATGAAACCTTGGGACTATGACCAGATGAAAAAATCATCTTGACTTATATGCCTGAGGTTTTTATAATAGTAAGAGTCGATATTGATGGAAGTTCAGCCAAATTCACTTTAAACTGCTGTATGAGCCGCAAATTGGTTTAGCTTACTGAGATGGGGACATTCGAAGCAAAACTGGTTTTAGGAAGCAATTATTAATATTCCGCAGTAGCTCAGTGGTAGAGCAACGAGCAAGGCTTCCATGAAAGAACTGCGAGTTGTACCCATCGAGCTGCAACTTGGCATAGCTTACTGAGATGGGGACATTCGAAGCAAAACTGAATTTAGGAAGCAGTATTAATATTCCGCAGTAGCTCAGTGGTAGAGCAACGAGCGAAGCTACCATGAATGGACTGCGAGTTGTACCCATCGAGCCACATCTAGCCTTGGCTTACTGAGATGGGGACATTCGAAGTTAAACTGAATTTAGGAAGCATTATTAATATTCCGCAGTAGCTCAGTGGTAGAGCATTCGGCTGTTAACCGAATGGTCGCAGGTTCGAGTCCTGCCTGCGGAGCCATTTATATGGGGAAGTACTCAAGAGGCTGAAGAGGCGCCCCTGCTAAGGGTGTAGGTCGCGTAAGCGGCGCGAGGGTTCAAATCCCTCCTTCTCCGCCAGAATATTTTAGCATGGCCCGTTGGTCAAGCGGTTAAGACACCGCCCTTTCACGGCGGTAACACGGGTTCGAATCCCGTACGGGTCATTTTAGTGTTATTTTTTATATTGAAGTGTTTATCTAACTGGAGAACGAATCCAGTATTATACTTAAAATATAACTCTTTATCTATGGGCTATAGCCAAGCGGTAAGGCAACGGACTTTGACTCCGTCATGCGTTGGTTCGAATCCAGCTAGCCCAGCCAAAGAGCCATTAGCTCAGTCGGTAGAGCATCTGACTTTTAATCAGAGGGTCGAAGGTTCGAGTCCTTCATGGCTCACCATTTTAGTAGTAAGAAAACGGAAGTCGGATTGAACAAATACATCTGATTTCGATATTTAATGCGCGGGTGTGGCGGAATTGGCAGACGCACCAGACTTAGGATCTGGCGCCGCAAGGCGTGGGGGTTCGACTCCCTTCACCCGCACCATTCTTTACCAGTTGAATGATGAAAACTATCGTGATATAATAGTTTTTGTCGCCTTAAAACGATGCGGTCGTGGCGGAACGGCAGACGCGCTAGGTTGAGGGCCTAGTGGGGGCAACCCCGTGGAGGTTCAAGTCCTCTCGGCCGCACCAAAAAAAGTATTGACTTAATAATAGTTAGGTGCTATGATAGTTTAGTTGCTATTTTAAGTAAGCGCCCGTAGCTCAATTGGATAGAGCGTCTGACTACGGATCAGAAGGTTATGGGTTCGACTCCTGTCGGGCGCGCCATTAAAATTGAGATACGGGAAGTAGCTCAGCTTGGTAGAGCACTTGGTTTGGGACCAAGGGGTCGCAGGTTCGAATCCTGTCTTCCCGACCATATGTAAATATTGCGGGTGTAGTTTAGTGGTAAAACCTCAGCCTTCCAAGCTGATGATGTGGGTTCGATTCCCATCACCCGCTCCAAAGTATTGCTCTTTGAAAACTGAACAAGCAAGCAAAAACGTCAACGTTAAGTTTATTTTTATTTAA
>NZ_PGVC01000063.1:0-14302 GCF_002860225.1 Bacillus sp. V33-4 | reverse complement strand
TCCATGAGATTGGTCCTTTTTTTGGATTTGGACGGGTTACCACCTGACTTATCCATTATAAAGGACTTTTTCTTTGTACAGAATAAAATTAGCGAAGATTTAGAGTCTTTTTAATATTAAAATTTAATTAATGCAACACTAGTGATAATTTATAGAAAAGTGTTATGTTAACGAAATATTTATGCTGCATTAACATTAGTTTAATAGATTTATGTTAACTTTAAATTGTAACGAGAATACACAATATTCTATTTTAGATAGGGTGTGTTGATAAAATGGTTACTAAAGTTAGCATAAATTTTTTATTGATAATGGTACATTTTTACTTGGTTTGAGTATAGACAGAAGCCGCACAATTCGGGGTTGCGGCAACTCTTTTTATGATGAGAAAAAAAAGACATCTATTTTGATAAAAATAGGTGTCTTTAGTCTGGAAAAATGATTTAATCAATATATTTTCCGTGGTCAGGGATGGCGATTTTATCGAAATCTCTTGCAAGTGTTGCGAGGTTTTCAGTCAGCCATTCACCTGAGACGGGAAGCCCGTGTCCTGTAACAGCTAATGTTGGTTTTAATGCTGCAAGCTGTTTTACCGATTTCCAGGCAGCCTGCCAATCAGTAGTTAAATAGCGGGGCGGCCCATGCATTTGAAGATCCTGGGTTAATACGTCATACAGGTCTTCTTGTTTAACGGTTACAAAAGCATCACCAGCAATTAAAGCCCTGTCAGCATCCCGGAATAATGAAATATGCCCTTCTGAATGCCCGGGTGTGTGGATCCAGCGCCAGTCGGGCATTTCCGGGATAGACCCATCGGGGGGAAGGGCATGGACATGGTAACCTAAATCAATCGCTTCGTTTGGGAAAAATGGAGAAATTTTTGCGATTAACCCGCCTTCAACAGTCCCGTCAGGTTTTGGGTAATTCTTTTTCCCGGTTAAGTATGGGAGCTCTAACTCGTGGGCATAGACCGGAACATTCCATTTTTCAACCAAATCAACAATGGCGCCGATATGATCAAAGTGAGCATGTGTGAGAATAATGGCTTTTGGACGGGCGCCTGCGCCAAACCGATCTTCTGCTTTTGAAATGATCATGTTTGCAGATCTTGGCATGCCGGCATCAATAAGAACCCAATCATTACTTTCACCCGGAGTACCAACGAAACACACATTTACAATTTGGACTGTATAATTGAAAATATCAGCAGCTATCTCTTTGCCGACTCCATGAGTAATTGAACTCATCGGGATAAATTTATCGGTGGAAGAACTGCGCTGCATATCCATAGACGATCGCCTCCTTGTTATTCTTTACCTGTATAGTCTTTGCTCTAAACCAGGATGTATGCTAACGGTAGGATCGGCATTAGGGGACATGTAAGAGGCAATAATTAAAAAATGCAGGGCAAATGACCTGCATCTTAGATCATTTTCTGTTTTTGTCCGCGTAGATCGCCATGGCATCACGAAGAAATTCCGCTAAGCCCTCACCAAATCCATCGATGTTTTTCGTAAAGCGCTTATCATCAACGTACAACTGTCCAAGTCCCTTGAAAGCATCGAGTGAATAATGGCCCATCTTGTTTAAAAAATCGTACCAGTCATTAATAGCTGCTTGCGATTCCTCTGATGCAGGTGACTCGTGTCGAAGGGCTGCAAGCTTCGTATAGATTGCAGACATTTCTTCAGACATTGCTTCTTGCTCAGCTTTAGACATGTTCCCTAGTTTGGTGTTTGCATTATCAACAGCGTCATCTCCCCAGCGTTGACGTGCTTCCTGTTCGTATGGATTATGACTAAAATCAAATCCTTCAAATTTTTCTTTGCTTGACATTTGGATTTCCCCTTTCGAGTGTTGAATGGTTTTATCAACAGTCGCAATCATTTTATTAAGCCGATGCCGTTTCTCAAGCAACATTTTGCGATGTAACTCCAGCGCTTCTTGTTGGTCAAATGAAGGACTCTTGATAATGTCTTTAATTTTCTTTAAAGGGAAACCAAGTTCCTTAAAAAATAAGATTTGTTGCAGCATTTGGAGATTATTATCTGAGTAAAGGCGGTAACCCGACTCCGTTGTCTCATCTGGGGTTAGCAACCCAATTTCATCATAATGATGCAGTGTGCGCACACTGATGCCAACCAAATCCGCAACTTCTTTTACCCGCATTGCCATCACATTGATCTCCCTTCAATTAAGACTATAAAGCATCACGTAACGTGAGAGTCAATTATCATTTTTAATTATTCTTTTCTCATTTATCAATTTGAAAATTTTTATGATCTTAGTTAGTTCTATAAATCAGTAATCTGTTAGAATTGATGGAGCTCTGTGGAAATAAAAAGGAGCCTTAAAGTTAGGTCCTTTGTTCAAGACATACATTAACAGTACTTGAAATATGGTCTGATCGATACATATAATGGTTTCGCTTAAATAAAGCTGGTTTTCGCTTAATTCTTGATTTTTTCGCTTAAATCAAGGCAATTTTCGCTTAAATCCGTTCGTTTTCCGCTTAATTATTCTGAGTCGATACTCAAATAAGTAATATTTTGGAAATAAACAGCCGAAATTGTAAATATTTGTAATGACAATTCCGATTATTCGATCGAATTTGCTCTAATTTCTCCAAAAAGGACTTTTTAGAGCTTATTTTTCACCTTCTCGGATTATTATCATCATCTATCTTTATCAACGGGTTATTGATCTTGGTGGTTCCATAAACTAGAAATTTCCTGTTATCAGGCGTGAAATTTCATCCATCCTATAGAAAGGGGGTGAAAACCATGCCAAAAAGAATTGAACGGAAATATACAAATCAAAGAGGTGATTTCACCGGTCCCGAAGACCCGGAGAAGCGGAATTACCCGGAGCGGCCACAACATGTACCCATTGAGGAACATCCATCTCCTGACACTGGAGGAAACGAACATTAATGCAAGAAGCCCGGTTCACGCCGGGTTTTTAAATAGCATCAAAAATTATAATTTTCCCTTTCTCGCCGTCGAAGAATTCATAATATAAAAACTGACAATTAACACAAGGATGGAAAAAGAGTACAAAAGCGTATTAACGGGATTTTCATGATAGACAATAATTAAGCGTATCATCGCGGTAATTCCAATATAAAGAAAATACCGAATTGGAAAATGGTAATCTTCTTTGAAATATTTAACAACCATGGCAATGAATTCGAAGTATAAAAAAAAGTTCAGGATGCGTTCGAGAAGTTCATAATGAATCTCAAGCTCTGGATTAAAAATAGAAACTTGAATGAAAAAGATAATTTCCTTTCCAAGCAAAGCGCATAAACTAATGGCGAGTAAAATTAATGCTATATTTAAGGCAAATTGAAGCAGGGTAATTCTGAGGTCCTGCCAATTGTTTTTATTTTGTTGACTCACCGTTTACCCTCCAAGATCGTATGTGTTTTTAAAAAGAACGGATAAACCCTATCTCGCACCAGTATCAGTATTAACTGATTTAATTCATTTTCATTCACTGGGTTATATTCGTGAGATAAAGGTTTTATTTTGTGTTGATTGAATAATCAAAGAAAAGGATCATTGGATAATATCCAACGGTCCTTTTCTTGTTATTTGTTATCGTCTTAGTCATCATTGTTCCCATTTTGGTCATTGTTATTATCATCGTCGTCATCTCTATGACCGTAATCATCATCTCTGTCATCGTCATCGTCTCTATCATCTTCTCCATTCCCTGCAACGGAAGGTAAGCCTGATAAATAACCAACATTTCCTGGATTTTGCGAACCGACCATCAGATACGCAAAACCATTCAAGTTATCAATCGCTTGTATACCTGTAACTTCTCCTTCATCAGGAGCGGAGACGATACGGGAAAGCTTCTTTGTATCAACATTATAAGCCCATCCGTAGTTGTTATGATGCATACCGCCATCTTCGGCGATAAACAGTGTTCTCATCTTTTCAGAGTAGACAATATTGTCAGGATTTGAAATTTTGTCAGGATTTGCTGAGTTTCCTGCTGCATCTTTAACTGGAAGATCTTCTCCCAATACTAGTCCGTTGATCTTATTCGCTACATATTTGCTGTTAATTTTATTGCCATCGCGATCCTTTTGGCCTCTGGATAACGGCATTTCATAAACTCCGCCGGCATTGATTTTAGAAACATGAATATCATCTACAGGATCTTTCGGGTTGGCTGTCATTCCGCCGGCGATTGTTGACATAGTCATGTACATCTTGTTATCGGCCTTGTTAAGTTCTACTGTTTCCATTTTGTTAA
The DNA here is from genome assembly GCF_002860225.1 of Bacillus sp. V33-4. Lineage (NCBI taxonomy): Bacteria > Bacillati > Bacillota > Bacilli > Caryophanales > Bacillaceae > Bacillus > Bacillus sp. V33-4. The sequence goes on along the minus strand of NZ_PGVC01000063.1, from coordinate 10,033 downwards.
ATTCCGAAGTTGCTCCTAACAGCGCACCATAACGGCGAGATTCCAAGAACGCAGCAGCTTTTTCCATGCCGGGTTTTAGTTTTAGCCATTCATCTCGTCCGCCGGCTTTCACTCTTGTAAATCCATTTGCTTTGGCATTAGCTACGTCTGTAGTAGTCTCAAAGATATCGCTGAACTTAACTTTTTGAGCTAATTTTTTGATTTCAGCATCGGTAGCATGGCCCAATTTGATCCATTGTAAATCAGCAGAACCGCCGTTTTGTTCACCTGTTTGAATCCATTTTGCAGCATACAGCGTGCCTGCAGATAAATTTCTTTCCTTGTCTGCCACATACATAAACGACATTGTATATGAGCCGTCATCGCCATAGTAAACCGTTCGGTTATCCGGTGCTACTTTTACATTTTCGAACGAAAGGCGTCCCATACTATAATGTTTAACGGCTTTCGCTGTTCCATTTGCATTAACCTTTACCTCCGGAAGATGACCGTAAAGATATGGATTGCCAATAATAGTATTGTCTTGATAGTAGTTCCGTGCAAATTGAGTAACTGAAGACTTTTCAGGATTTGCTTCATGGGCTCTTGCATCCGGTTCATATTCTTCGCTGCCCAAATGGGTGTTCCATGGAGTCAATGAACCTGCACAAGGCGTCCAAATACCGCCGTCAGCTGAAAAATCAATCGGGTTCATATCAGTTACGGTCAGTTCCCCAGTTTTTCTATTTTGTTCAACCGTATTTAAAACCATTGATTTTGGCATGTTTCCAATATTGTTTGATGGCATACCTTCATAGTGGTTGACCATGTATAACTTTCCATTCACTTTAAGGAGGGTATTGCTGTCAGGTGAAGTAGATACATATGGTTTTCCCTCGGGGTTCGTAATCATCTTTCCGTTTGCATCATAGGCTGCACCTGCAGTTTTGCCGTTGATGACTTCTCCGGGTTGGAACAACGATTGATATTTGAGCGGAAGCGTTTTTTGAGCACCATTTTTATATGTAACGATAACAGATGCGTCACTGTACATCATTGAACGCTCTTGATCAGTATCAGGAGCGTCCATTCCAACAAACTCCACCTTCTGTACGGCAACAGGTTTGTTAGGGTGAGCAAATACATTCGAGGCTGATGGAAATAAAACAGCTAAACTTAATAATGGAGCAACTATTTTTCTTTTTTTCATCTTTTCTACCTCCGTTTTTTGGATGATACGATGAACCTCGCTTTTATAATAGAAAAAGAATATTAAGTAGGTATGTTGAAAATGTTAAAGATTATTTAGATTATTTAGATATTTTAAAAATCATTTTTGTTTTACATTATAAAATAAGTGGAATAATAGTGGAAAAAGTAGAGAGGAGCACCATCATGATAAAATGCTGGATAAAACCGCTTTTGCCCATGTTTGCAGTTCAGTTATTGTTTGGGTGCGGTGCCGGGGAGAATTCGAGCGATGAAAACAGCAATAAAGCTGAAACAACTGAACAGGAGATAGTATCAGCTGAACTAAAAGAACCTCAAGCCAAAGCGGAGGTCAAAGATGTGAATAAGAAAACCGTTGGCACGGTTAGTTTTTCTGAACATGACGAACATATACTGATTAAGGCGAGTATGACAGGGTTAAAGCCAGGTCATCATGGTTTCCATATTCACGAAAAAGGCGTTTGTGAACCTGATGCAGCAGAAGGTCCCTTCACAACAGCGGGAGGACACTTTAATCCAAATAACGAAATGCATTCCGGCCATGCTGGGGATATGCCTTCCCTTTATGTAAACGAAGACGGTACTGCCAACTATTCTGCAGTATTTGACCGTTTAACGATGGAACAAATAACGGAGCAGGAACTAGCTGTCATGATCCATGAAAAACCAGATAACTTTGGCAACATTCCTGATCGCTATCAAGCTGCTGGGCAAGGCGGCCCTGATGCAGAAACCAGGAAAACAGGTGACGCAGGCAAACGACAAGCTTGCGGAGTGATTGTCAGCAGTGGGGGAGAAGAGGAGTAGCTGCCTTCATTTTATTTTGTGGACGTGCATTACTTGTATTGAACCGTCGGAAATCACTAGTACCGCAAATGATTTTACTTCTGTCATTGTTTCAACAGCATATCGGTGCAAAGCAAAATCCAAACTGATACCAGAAAAGTTCCGCTATTGGGGACTTTTTTGGTTTAAGTTTCGTCAGTTCGGGTATAGAAAAACAATGATCTTGCACGCCAAAAACAAAATGTGTATAAAAATGATAGCGTGTTCAATGTATTAGATTAATATAAGTTAATAATAGCGATGGAGAAAATGAGACTCACGCAAAATTCCTGATTCAATTAGGTGTTTTTGCGTGTCTCTTTTTCTATAAGTAAGCTAAAGCTTTAAAAAAATTCTATTTTAGGAGAAAGTGAGGAATTCAAGTGAAAAAGTGTTTCGTTTCTGTTTTTTCATTTTTGGTAGCGATTACATTTATTATTTCGAGCAATGGCACGGTGAAGGGAGCGGCAAGCCTACCACCAGGTGGCTTCCTGGCTCAGCAAGGACCGCCGCCACCGGGGGCAAATGACCCGACGTGCCGACCTGATGCTGCCCATCCTGAACCAATCATCCTTGTACCGGGAACATTTGAGACAATGGAACGAAATTGGGCCAATCTTTCACCATTGTTAGCTGCAAAAGGCTACTGTGTTTACTCATTGAATTACGGCTTAAGCAATGCTGGCCCCGCATCGGGTCCAATTGAGGATTCGGCAGCAGAGCTCGCTGCCTTTATCGATAACGTGTTGAAGCATACCGGTGCGAAGAAAGTGTCGATTGTCGGGCACAGCCAAGGCGGGATGATGCCGCGCTATTATATTAAATATCTAGGCGGCTCCAAAAAAGTCGATGACCTTATCGGGCTGGTTCCATCCAATCATGGAACAATAGGCGTTGCCGGGCTTTCAGGCTTAACGTCGTTAGGTTCGGGACTCGGTTCATGTGCTGCCTGCGACCAGCAGCGAACAGGCTCCGACTTTCTGAGAAAACTGAATGAGGGTGATGAAACCCCTGGCAAGGTTTCTTATACGGTAGTCGCAACCAGTAACGATGAGGTCGTTGTCCCGTATACTTCGTCCTTTCTCGGCGGACCATCGCAACAAGTGAAAAATATTACCTTGCAAGACTACTATCCACTGGATCAAATTGAGCACCAGGGCATCTCCTATGACCCTAATGCCTTCACGTTTGTCTATGATGCACTTGCACATGAAGGACCGGCTGAACCGGACAGGGCGGTTACCCAGTAAGAAAATTTAGTAAACAAGATAAGCTGATACCATTCCAATGGTGAATTAGCTTATCTTTTTTTATTTCTATTAACCACACCTTCGTCAAATACAATTACCAATACCAAAACGCAAGACAACCGCCCGTAAGGTTGTCTTTTTTTGTTGTTTCAAAGGCTAAAAGTACCAAAAAATAATTTTTTTAGATATTTTATGATAAAAAAAGAGTAATTTTGACATGTATACATATTAAGGGAATATTGTTAATATTTAAAATACTTCTAGATGAATGTTACATAAATGGAAAAACAATAAAAATGAGGGGTGATAAAACCTATCGAAAGTTATGAATTTGAAAGTCAGCGCTTAGTACCTTGTGAAACTCTTGTCGGTGAAAAAAGTCCATGTGAACACAGACGTTCAACAGCTAGATATCTCCCTGTTATCCTATTTCATCAGCCTTTTAACTGTTAGAGATTTGGATTGATCTGAAAAATAATAGTAGATAGGAGATTGATAGAAATGACTAAAAACCATGCAAGATTCTTTCAAGTATTTTGGTTTACTCTTTTCCTTGGCTTAGGTTTATCCTTGCTGGCAGCGCCAGAGGCCGAGGCGTATTCCTGGAATCGTACTCTTCAAGAGGGTTCGAGTGGTGAAGACGTTAAAGAGCTGCAAATCCGCGTTGCCGGCTGGGCGGCGGATTCCGCTTCGCAAACCTATGTTGCTGTAGATGGTCAGTTTGGTCCCGGCACAACGGCAGCTGTTAAAAGATTTCAACGCGCTTACGGGTTAACGGCAGATGGTATTGTCGGAACCGGCACCCAGGCGAAGCTAAATGCTCTTGAAAGTTCAACAGGCACTAAGAATTTTAACTATACTGAGTTTTATTCGAAGGACGGAAGTGGATTTAACGGTGGAAAAGTATCGGCTGCAACGGTAAAGGAAAATGTTCGCCGTTTGATGTACAAGCTCGAAGCACTTCGCGTGAAGGCAGGGAATAAGCCTGTCACGATTAATTCGGGCTTCCGCAGTATTTCACATAATAGCAATGTGGGAGGAGCTTCAAATAGCCAGCATATGTATGGCATTGCTGCGGACGTCGCTATTTCTGGTGTATCGAGCACAACCGTAAAAAATACCGCTAAAACATGTGGATTCAGCGGAATATACAATGAGAGCAGCTTTGCTCATTTGGACAGCCGGGTTGAATATCCGTACGGTGCCCAATCTTGGTGGTGGCAATAAGATAGTGGCAGATTAACTGAGCAGGTAAAAAATAGGAGAGGGTGTCCCCGAAAGTTGCTTCGTTGGACACCCTCTTTAAATCCAGTGATTTATATTTTAAAACGCTTGATCATGCCTTGTAAATCCTCAGCCAATGACGTTAACGAATTAGCTGCATTCAGGATTTCTTCTGAAGAAGCCAATTGTTCTTCCGTTGATGCTGCAACCAGTTCTGTTCTCTCAGTGGTCTCCTTTGTTAAGGCAGACATGTCCTCAACAGAATTGGTTACCAGTTCGAATCCGGAATTCAGCTGTTGAGAAGTTGCAGCAATCTCCTGAATTTGTGATGTAACTGATTCGATGGAATTCAGGATTTCATTAAATTGAGTTGCAGTTTCTTTTGTAATCACCATTCCGGACGACACATCTTCTTTTACGTTTTGAATGGAATTGACCGATTCTTCTGTTTCTCTTTGAATGCTTACGACGATTTCTTTTATTTGATTTGCTGACTCGCCTGATTGTTCAGCCAGCTTTCTTACTTCTTCAGCGACGACGGCAAAACCTTTGCCATGTTCTCCGGCCCGGGCTGCTTCGATCGCAGCGTTTAGAGCCAACAGATTGGTTTGTGCTGCAATATCATTAATGAGAGCAGTGAAATCGCTGATTTTTGAAGCGGAATCAGCCAATGATGTGATTCCATAAACGGTATTTTCAACCGATGACTGAATGGACTGCATCTGTTCGACAATCTGATTAACAGCACTTGCACCGTTTTCTGCCTTTTCTTTAACAGTATTTGTCGTTCCTGCTACATCGGTACTGTATGTAGTGATATTGGTTAATCCCTGGAGGGACTCCCTTAACGAAATAGTGCTTTCCTCAGTCATGGTGCTCTGCATAACAGTGCTTGCGGCAATTTCCTGCATTGAGTGTGACACTTGCTCTGAAGTGACTTTCGATTGTTCTGCACTTGCCGAAAACTGTTCGGATGAAGCAGCGACCTGTTCCGACGACGTTTTAATGCTGACAATAATTTGCCGGATGGTTTGAACAAAATCGTTAAATGACGAGGAAAGCTCACCTAATTCATCGCGGTTTTTTACGAGTATCTGTTTTGTAAGGTCTGCTTCACCGGTAGCAATCTCTTTCATTTGCGTATTCAATCGATGTAAAGGTCTTAAAATTGAGACGATGACGACCAGCCCAAAAATGATTCCAAGCGCAGACACCGCAATGGTTAAAATGATTAAGATCAACATGAAACGATTAATGTCGGCTTCCAGCTTCTTGTTATCTCCGTCTATCTCAGCAGTGAGATCTTCCAAATATTCATCAATTTTAGGATCAAGTATTTCTTTTCGGATTGTACGTTCTTCCCCAAAATGCAGGTCCAGTGCCTCATCCGTGTTGGTCTTATATTGATCTACTACACGTTGGCTCACTGCCCAATATTCGTTAAAGCCTTTTTCAACATCGGTAATTCTTGCGTGTTCCTCAGAGCCATTTACCATTCCTTTAACCGTTTCAATGGACTTCAGTACATCTTGCGCCTTTTCTTCCATTTGTTCAGGAAATTTTGCATCACCTTGAATTAAAAAAGCTCTTTCATCATTTGATAATCCTGCTAGCCGGTATTGAATATGTTTTAAATGGTTCTCAATCACGAAAGCATTGGTTAATTCAGTGTTTTTCTCATGAGTGGAGTTAAGCTGAATAATTGAATATGTACCTAATGAAAGCAATGAAACAATTAAAACCCCTAATAACATAAACAACTTTTTACGAATGCTCATTATTGACCTTCTCTCATCGAATAAAATGTATATATAAACTATATCGGCATAATTTTGGGAATTTCTAGTTATGGTTAATTGTTAACAGAATAAAATTTTTTTCCTGTTTAACCGGTCCGAGTTTTCTCATTATCCGTTACAAAACGTATTGAAATTTTGGCAAGGCATTTAAAAAAGATGGAGACCAAAAAGCGAGAATTGGATGTAGGGCCCTGTATGGCGTTCTAGGGAGAAGGATTGTAAAAGATAGTTCTTCGTTAGCAACGACTACTTATACGATGGTAATTGGACCGCTCTGTCTGATTATTGTATCCCTGTTTTCCACAAATTCTGTTCGTTTAGCTGAGGTTTCGATCGGTGCTTGGGGAGCGGTTACTTTTATGGCCCTTTTCACCACTGTTTTAGGCTATTTATGGTGGAACGAGGGAATGAAGTAAATTGGTGCAGGTAGAACTTCTTTATTTTTTAATCTTGTTCCGATAGTCACCATGATGATTTCATTCATAATTGGAGCAGAGGTTACCGTGTTCCAAATCATCGGAGTTATACTGGTGATTTTGGGCGTATTGACTGCCTCAGGTGTCAAAAATTTGATAACTGGAGCCAGAAAAAGAAGCCAGCGGGAAATGCCTATTTGAGTATCGGAACAAGCAAAGTGTGAAATGGCTTATTGCTATTTCACACTTTGTTGCTGATACAGCATGAGAATGTTAAAGCAGAATCTAATCTGGTAAAATCTGTTTCTAAGATTGAATATGATCAGGCAACATACCAGATACAGATGCCTGATTATTTAAACAAACGTTTGATTAACAAAGAACAGTTTTGTCTTCGCTTAGCTTGAACAAGTCGGCTATTAAAGTAGAGGAGGAAGTCTGACAGTTTAGGAGCTACAGTTCAATCAATAGATATTGCTTTGTTAAGTCTGTTGAATGCCTTCCATCCACTTTTTTTAGCTTAAGAAATATCTTTTAATATATCGAATAGTTTTAGCTCGTTAACCTCCTCTACAATTTCCCTGGTCGTTTTTTTATTAAATTTTTGTAAAAGTCTTCCGATTTGCTTTTTGATTGTTTCGATTTCTACGGCGCGTGCTTCAGCTATTTCCTTCCGTTTTAACCCGCTGCAAAGTAGTTTTAATACCTCCAGCTCGGATGGTGTTAGGTTAGCGATGATTTTAAAAAAATGGGTTAAATGATCTTCTGATTTTTTGATCCGTGCGAACTCCTGCCTGATTTTTTCAGCAATAATTGGGCGAATGGGTGATTGGTTGCTGGAGGCGGAATAAATGGCTTCCAGTATTTCTTCCTTCGGTGCTGTTTTTATTACATAATCGACGATACCAGTTTGAAAGGCGGCAAAGACAATGTTATTATCTTGATGAACAGTCAGCATAATGACTTTTGTTTCGGGCAATATTTTATGGATTTCTGCTGCCGCATTGATCCCTGCCATTTGGCTTTCCATTTCAATATCCATCAATATAATGTCCGGTCTCTTGACCGCGGCATAGGCAACCGCTTCATATCCGCTTTTAGCAGAAGCTACTAACGAAAGATTTCCAGCAGCGCGTATCATCCTATCAAGGCGCCTCCTGTTAGCTTCCATATCATCCGCAATTAAAATCTTAATGTTTTCCATTAGAACCCTCTCCCATAAAAGAATGAATAAGGGGGTACATTTTTATACCCTCTTTACCAGCGGCAATAATATGTCAAATTGAGTTAATTTCCCTTTTTCGCTTGAAACTTCAATTTTCCCTTCATGAGCCGTGATAACCTTATGGCAAAATGACAGCCCAATGCCCCAATTGGAAATGGTCGGTTTTGTAGAAAAAAAAGGTGTGAAGATTTCATTGATGTTTTCAGCATCAATTCCTGGACCGTTGTCCATGATTGTTATCGTTCCCCATAGTTCTACTTCATTAATTTTGATCCAAATCTGTCCATTGCTATCTAAAGCTTCTACTGCATTTTTTAGGATATTGTAAATTGCTTCATGGATTTGTTCTTCATCAATATAAACCAGAATGCTGGAATTAGGTCTTTCATAATGGATGGCTGCATTTGTCAAATGGAATCGTTCAATTGCTCTCTCGATGGGAATGTTTAATAGGACAACTTTCATGTTTAGCGTAATCTGCTTGAGCTTATCATTTGCATCATTAATGTTTTGAAAGGACTTTTCACAAGAATCCATGATTAGCTTTAGGCTGTATAACGCTTCTTCATCATCAGCAAGTCGTTCCTGTAAGTATTCCGTTTCTGAACGAATGGCGAGTAAGTGGTTCTTGATCGAATGTGTAAACGCTCTAACTCCCAAAGAAGCAGTGTCAATTGTTTTCTTTGTAATAAAATTGATACTTGAATAGTGGGCTTCATTCGATTTGTATTTAAAAAGATTATAGATCATAAATGCGATAGCAAAGAGAGCAATAATGGGAAAAAAGCGATACTCCACTAAAAACAAATTGATTGGCGGCTGCAAATAGTTTATATAACTATTACTGAATGTTGTTCTGACAAAGTTGTTTGGTGCCCAGTTAAAAATAAAGAGGTGCACAAATGTCAAAGGCACCAGGCTGATTAAATTATAGAGCGTATAGTCACGGATATATCTAAGCCTGTAATAACGGGAATAATGGTATGCGAATAAAGCTAGGCTTATTAAAATATAAACGAAATTTACCACCTGGAACACAATATCTCCTGCACGGCTGTACAGCTGGTATTGATGCAATAATTCCCCTCTAAACGCATAGTCCTGTACCATGAGATTCACGCTTGGGTCATAAAAAAGGTATTGGACGGTGGCGATCCCGACAATGGCCGCGAAAAAAAAGCCCCATTTTTTATTAAACTTAAGGCTGCACACAAACGAAACAGAATAACTTAACAAAGAAAAATAAAAGAGGATGATCCCAAAATTAAACAGGCGGATCAATGTATTCGCATCAAAGTTTATTAGTACAAGATTATTCCAGTTGCCCGGACTGAAATCTATAAATTGATTGACAACATTATAGTAGTAATTGAATTTTGACAGGTAGAGTGTAAAAGAAACATAGGCTAATATCCAGCTAATTGTTAACGTACTTAAGAAGAAGATGGACCAGCTGTTTAAATTTTTATAGATAAAAAGTACTAAAAGAACAATACAAAGCAAGTATAGAAAAATCACAGAAGTCACTCCCAGTGTGGTTAAAAAGGGGAATAAAATTTTCTACTTATGACAAAAAATGAAAACCCTTACACTTAGTATATAACAAAATATTTAAAAAATTAAGGGGGAAATTGGCGTGAAAAAAGTAGTGAGTTTGTTCGCTGTTTTGATTGTATTCATCGGCCTGATTGCAGGGTGCTCTAATGGCGGCACAAAAGAAGGGAGTGCCGAAGCAGAAAAGCAGGGTGGTTCAAATGAAAAAGTCGATTTAAAAATGGCTGTATTCCCGGCGGATCAAGAAGTATTTGAAAGTGCATACGAAAATTTCAAAAAGGATCATCCGAATATTGAAATCACATTTGAAACCTTCCCGCAAGAGCAATATTATGAAAAGCTCCGTATGCAGCTTTCAAGTGGCGAAGGCTATGATTTATTTACTGGGCAAATGGATAATATGATCGACACGGGATTGCTGGCACCACTAGATGATTACATTCAAGAAAGTAAAATGGATGTATCTGGATGTTTGAGTCAAGCATTTGTTGGCGGAATTTATTTCCACCTAAAACGTGTAAGCGGATTCAT